>DAORJH010000114.1:0-7379 GCA_035438925.1 Bacteroidia bacterium
TGTCAGCCAAGGCTTTCTTCAATCCATCCCATTTCTTCTCATAGGCTGTTTTCACTCTTTTGTACTTGGTTTGAGAGGATTTAAAATCCTTGTCGCCTGTTTGGAAAGAAAGGCCCAGAAAAGCAGTAACTAACAGCAGACTTTTAATAACCTTTGAGGTACTGTATCCGGACAGAAGGATCATTTTTTACTTTTGATTGTAGCTCTAAGGTAAAATGTTTTTACTTAAAATATTAAAGAATAAGTACTTTTTAACGTGTATTGGCATTTTTGTGTGGCTTCTCTTCTTTGATAAGAACGATGTATTTACGCAGTGGGATCTGATCCAGAAATGCAAAAAACTTGAAAAGGAAAGGAATTATTATATCAGTGCCATTGACGACAATCGTTTTCATTTGAACGAACTGGCAACAAATAAGAAAAGTCTGGAAACATTTGCCAGAGAAAAATACCTGATGAAGAAAGACAATGAAGATGTCTTTGTTTTTGTTGTGAAATAGACTTTTTCACTGATTTACCTCAATTTTAACGCCTTTCTGCAAGTGAATTTCCAAAAAAAAGGGCCGAATTCCGTACATTTGTTCCATGAATTCGCGCAGGGCTTTTTTATTATGCATATTGTTGATCGCATTGACGGTCTTTGGCCCTGAGTTTTATTCTCAATGCGCCATGTGCAAGGCTGCAGCTGAAACCTCTTTAAAGAATGATCCGAACTCTATGGCGAGAAGTCTGAATTCCGGAATCCTCTATTTATTGATGATGCCTTATTTGTTGCTCGCCATTGTTTTCAGAAAACAACTTTATTCCCTTTGGAAAAGGATCAGGAACAAGGAAAAAACGGAACCGAATGAGAACGGTATTCCGGAAAAGAACTGAATCTACTTTTAATTTTCTTCTTTTAAACCTTCGGCCATTTTCGTTGCCCCAAAGGGAAACTCGGAAAGATTTCCAATGCTGAAAAATAGGATCACTACATCTGTATTTTCAAGCTCTTTTTTAAAGTTGAGATCTTCGATCTTTATCCCCTCCTTTTTGTTATCAAAAGGAAAAGCTTGTTTAAAGTAGTATAGAAAATAGGACTCTTTGGAGAAGTAGGTCAATGGGATCCAGGTATTAAAGAGTCCATAAAAAAAACTATCGCCAACCACCATCACTTTTGGTTTATAACAGCTGTCTTGAGAAAAAACATATTCGATAAACGGATAAGCGAAGACCTGCGTATTTACTTCAGAAAAAATATTCATAGCCTTGAGTATATCATCATCCGATGAGCGAGCCGTTTCTGAAAGTTCAACAAAAGGAAATTTGATCTGATTGATCTTCTTTCCTGTTTCAAAAGCCATTCGATGCAAGAGTGTATCTAAAGCCAGACTGGCGCCGTAGATCGTCCAGTGAATCGCTCCTTCATTGAAAATGACGTGTTCTGCTTTCTCTTTATTTCTCACGAAAAAATCGTTCAGGTCGAGTATGGAAATATTTTCTTTTTCGAATTTGGATTTATAAACGGAGTAATTGGACTTATTTTTCATTTTCAGCAAATAACTTTCCGGAAGGTATTCAGGATAATAGCTTTCTTTACAAGGAGCAAAACAGATCAATAATTTCTTATTTCTTTTCTTGAGCCATTGATCCAGCACTTTCAGTTCATCCGTTACTGAATCAATATGCACTTCTCCTCTGAAATCATTGCCGGAATATTCATTGTAGAATTTACGGTTAAAGAGAAAGTTATCCTTTCCTTTAAAAATATCATAGGCCTTTATCTCCCAGTTAAAATAAAAATCGATTTGATTGGATGTTCGAACAAGTAATTTCCTGAAACCGAAATTTTCATTCAGCCAGGCATCCGTCTTTTCCTGATAGCTTTTGCTGAACCATGTTGAGGCGTTCAGTACCGTGTCTTTTGAAGGTTCAAAATAACCATAGAGTACATCGCCGGAGACAGAGAGTTTTAAAAACTGTTGTATCATGGGCGTGAAGAGAACCAAAAGGATCAAAATGATATAAAATATTTTAAATCCTTTTTTCATTAAAAACGGAAATAGATGAATGGATTAAAATTGGAAGAAGTGATGATCCCTAATAATAAGATAAAAGCGCAAAGCGAGAGACTGATAACAAGGAACTGAGCTTGCACTGATTTATCCTCTTTGTAAAAAAGATACTTTTGAATTCTCTCGCCATAGGGCAGTAAAACGAAAAAGGAAAATATTGTGCAGAGAAAAAAGACGAACATCGCTTTATTGCCAACCGTAATGTGATGCAGACCGGATAAAGACCATCTGAACATTTTTCCTATGATAGAGAAGGCTTGTGATAAGTTATCGGAGCGGAAAATGACACCGGCTGTCAAAATGATCACACTCGTATAAAGAAGCGAAGAACGTCCGATCTTACTTAGCCATTTCAATAAAAATATCTTTTCCAGTATAAGCCATGCGCCATAAAATAATCCCCAGACTATAAAGGTCCAGGCTGCACCATGCCAGAAACCACACAATAGAAAAACAAGTCCAAGGTTAAAGTACAATCGCTTATTTGAACTCACCCTGTTTCCTCCGAGAGGGATATACAGATAATTCTTCATCCAGCTGCCAAGACTGATGTGCCATCGTTTCCAGAATTCCGTTATGCTGTTTGCCGTATAGGGATTTTCAAAGTTCTCAGGGAACCGGAAGCCGAACATCTTTGCCAGGCCTATAGCCATATCCGAGTATCCTGAAAAATCGAAATAGATCTGAAAGGAGTAAGCAATTGCGCCGATCCAACAATCTGCTGTTCCCAATGTATGAGAATCGGATGAGAACACGGCGTTTGCTGTTAATCCGATCGTATTAGCCAGAAAAACTTTTTTACTTAAACCAAGTACAAAGCGAAAGAATCCATTCAGGATCATATCCAGATCATAGTTTGCAAATCTGCCTCTGATCTGATCGGAGATCTGGCTGAAACGAATAATGGGTCCGGCAATGAGTTTTGGAAAAAATAGAATATACAGCTGATATTCCAGAAAATTAGACAGAGGGCGATGTTCCTTTCTGTAAACATCCACCACATAAGTAATGGTTTCAAAAGTGTAAAAGGAAATTCCGATGGGTAGCGCTATGCCGATCCATTTGATCTCTTCAGAACGAAGAAGTACGAGCAAAGAATTCAAATTCTCTATAAAGAAATTACAATATTTAAAATAAAGAAGCAATCCGAGGTTCAGGCATAGAGAGATCACAAGAAATAGCTTTCTTCTTTTCTTGCTGGAAGAATCAGACATGATCTTTACTAAATAAAAATCGAGTGTTGTAGTTACTAAAATGACAAAAACAAAGCGTGGAGCACCCCAGCTGTAGAAAAAGATACTGGCAAGAAGCAAGACATAATTTTTTATTTTGTCAGGGCTTAGGAAATAAACAAGCAGCAGCAGTGGGAGGAAATAAACTAAAAAAGTGATGCTACTGAAAACCATTGAAATATTTAAATGGCAAAAGCCATTTACTGCATTATAAAAATAGACAAAATTTTAGATGTGTGGTCTATTCGGGGGAATCTATGATAGGGCGCAATAACAGACCTTTACATCTGCTGATCAATTACCTTAGGTACCTTAAAGTAATCGCTGTCTTTTCGTGGTGCATTCTTTAAAGCGTCTTTTTGTGAAATTGTTACTTCAGGTGCATCTTCTCTCAAAACATTCCGATCATTGGTCATGTAAATCAAAGGCTCTACTCCGTCTGTATCCAGTTCATTGAGTTTTTCCACAAAACTCAGCATACGATTCAGGTCATTTTGAATCTCTTTCTTGGATTCTTCAGTAAATTCCAATCGGGCCAAATGCGCGATCTCATCAACAGTTTTAATATCAATTTTATTGGCCATGGTATTTATCTAATTCCTCTTTTACAAATTTAAAAACTTTTTTCTTTAGATCCTCAACGTCTTCTTCTTTCATTCCCTTTGTTTCTATTACTTCACCAACTACAACTTTAGGAATGCCGGGTGAGCCATTGCTTTTGAAGAAACCACCATTCTGTAAGAACTTCCAGTTATTCAGATTCACTGCAGGAACTATTGGGACTTGTTTTTCTATTGCCAGCTTAAAGGCGCCGTTCTTAAAAGGTTTCAACTGCCCGTTCACTGAGATGGTTCCTTCGGGATAAAGCATTACGCTGTAACCTTGATCGATTTTCTTGCCTGCGTCTAGAAAGGCTTTATGAGAATCCTTGATGCTTTTTCTATTTACGGGTATATCGAGGTAGAGAAAAAAATAATTGAACAATGGGATCTTCATTAATTCGGCTTTGGCCAAATAAACAGTGGTATGATCAATGTAAAGTGGAGTAAGAACAATGTCGATATAAGAAGTATGATTCGAAATAATAATGCAAGGGCGAGGAAGTTTGTGCTTATGTTTTACATACCTGATCTTAGGATACAGAAAAGAAGAGAAAAGTATGATCTTTGCCCAAACTCTCTTAAGCTTATACGCGAGGTCAATATTTTTTGCCTTATAACAATAATAGAATAAAGGGAACATGAGCAGAAAGGGAACTGCAAAACAAATGAAGAACCACGTTTTCCACAATGGAGAAAAGATATAGCGTAATGGATTCAATGAAAAAGAATAAGAAGAACGATCAGATAAAGTACGAAAGAATTATTTTAACTTGGTAATAATGAATTCAGTTCTTCTATTCTTAGCGTGCTCATCTTCTGTACAGGTTGGCTTAACTTTTCCTTCGCAAGCACATCCGTTCAATAGTTTAGATTCCCCATAACCTTTGCTGGATATTCTTGCTTTATCAATACCAGCCTTCTCAATGTAAGTCTCGCTCGCTTTTGCGCGTTTACCGGACAAAGCCGCATTGGCTGCTTTTGCGCCTCTGCAATCGGTATGAGCTCCGAGTTCAACAAACATGTTCTTATACTCTTTCATGACAGCAACCACTTTATCCAGCTCGATCGCTGCATCTTTACGAATATTGGATTTACCGAGGTCAAAATAGATTGGTTTTATGTCAATCATCTTAGCAAGATCCATTCCTACTGCCACTTGTCCCATTTTAAGATCCATCGTTTCATTGAGCTTAATGTCTCCCGGCGTTTTCACATCATAGATAAAAGTCAATTCTTTTGTCAGGTATTTTTCTTTTTCCAATTTAATGGAGTAACTGATCTTGTCTCCAATCTTTTTTCCTTTTAAAGCTTTGCGATAGTCTCCTGCAGCGCTTGTGGTATAATTGTCAAATTCCGCATTAGAAGGTAATTCCTTTATAGTCATTTTTACTCCTTCCAGTGGCTGTCCATTCTTTAGATCGGTCACCAATCCAACCAATGCGAGTTTCGGATCTTTTTCCAATAAAAGATCTTTTGTAAAGCTTTCTTCGGCCGAGGTTTGTGTACTCATGCTGTCTTCCAGATTATAGTAATCTGTCTTTTCTACCGCCAATTTATACTGCACATCTTCTTCAACAGTTGTGTTCACTTCCCCTTTGTCATCAGTACGCACTGTGTCAGCGTTTATTTTGATCAAGGTGTTTGCAAGTAATTCTCCACTTGTTTTATCTTTTGTGATAAGCTTCACTTCTTTTCCACGCTTCACTTCGCGCAAAATCTGGAAATCATAGATATCATCATCCATTCCACCATTCTTCCGGTTACTGCTGATATAGCCGGTCTTGTTATCCGGACCCAGAAAAATACCAAAATCATCATCCTTGCTGTTCACGGGCTGACCCATGTTATAAATACGCCCTGCCTTACCATCTTTAATTTTGGTCTCATAGATATCCAAACCTCCCATTCCATCATGTCCGTTTGACGAGAAATACAATAAATTATTCGCTGCAATAAAAGGAAACACTTCGTTCCCTGCAGTATTCACTTTATCGCCAAGATTTTCCGGCGTTCCCCAAGTACCATCTGTTCCTTTATGACTTTTATAAATATCCATCCCTCCTTTTCCGCCTTCCATGTCAGAAGCAAAATAAAGATCATTTCCGTCAGCAGAAATACTTGGGTGAGCACAATTGTAGTTATTGTTGTTGAAAGATAACTCTGTCACTCTCTCCAAACCATTCACGTTCATGCTTGCTTCAAAGATCTTTAGTTTATAGGTTCCTTCTGTGCTAACAGCTTTCTTGCTGTAATTGTTTCTCGTGAAATACATGGTATTGAAATCACTGGTAAAACAAATAGGTCCGTCATTGTATTTTGAATTCAGGTTTCCCATGAATTCAGAAGGTTTAAGGTCGATCCCACTGCTTTTTTCTGTTGTGTAAAGATTTAAATAATTGCTATTTGTCCAGCCATGTCTGTTATTGATCCATTTGGTCTTATCCCTTGATGATGCAAACACAACCGTTGCATTGAATAGCACAGCGCAAAAATCAGCCTGAGGTGAATTGTAAGCGACTTCGTTTACAGAGTAAGCATCCATATTCTTCGTATACATTTTCATTTTCTCAAATGAAGATGCCAATTCTTTTCCTCTTGCATCCGTCGTGAATTGTTCGAAATAGGATTTTGCTTCATCGCCTTTACCGCTTTCCATCAAGGCTTGACCATAATACAATTTGTATATAGATTCTGCATTCCCATTTTTCACAAGTCCACCATAACATTTCAATTGCCCTGAAGGATTATTGGTTAGTCTGTAACAATCCCCGAGATTAGCCAAGATGGTCTTGTTACTGCTGTCTTTCTTATACACCTTTTCGTAAAGTGGAATTGCTTGTGCGTAAGCCTGTGTACTGTAATACTTATTTGCCTTCTTAAGCGTTCCCGTTTGCCCAACGAGCAGGACAGGGAGTACGAGGAAAAGAAGTGCTATTTTTGATGTGTGTGTCATAGTGTGTTTTTCTTATTCTTAGAAATAACGTGGGGTGATCACCTTCTTGCTTTTGTAACTGAACAGGTAACTGAGAGCGATCTCATGTGAACCTTGTGAGTATTTCTGAATATCGTTGAGTGTGTAATCGAATGCGTAGCTTACGAGAAACTGTGGACTTGCTTGCACGCCAACAATTGCAGACACAGCAGATCCGTTTCTATAGGAGGCTCCGGCCCAAATCAATTCTTTTATCAGGAAATTTGCGTTCAGGTCAAATTGAAGCGGGGAGTTCTGTACTGCCTTCACCATTCCCTGTGTCTTTAGCTTTAGATCCTTATTAAGGTTAAATAGATTTCCAACGGTTAGATAATAATGGAAATGTTGTGGTTCTATCTTTGAACTAACGCTTACAGCACCGTTGGTAGATAATTTTACACGATCATCCACCATTCTTGGAATGGAAAAGCCTGCGTAAAATGTTTTTGTGTTGAAGTAGATACCGGTTCCGAAATTCGGAGCCATTGTACTTGGAGTTCCAACAAACTGAGGATCTTTT
>DAORJH010000115.1:0-7347 GCA_035438925.1 Bacteroidia bacterium
TTTCATCAGTTTTTCATTGTACTCTTGCCTTACCGAATTCAATTCGATATCCAGATTCAACAACTCATTCTTGCTTATCGCAAATTTATTTTCCGCACTGATCATTTTGGCTCTCGCCTCCTGCACTTTTACTCTTCTGTTCTCTAGATCTGTTTTTGAGATCACATCTTTTTTCAGTAATTCTTCGTAGCGCTTCAACTGATCTTCTGCTACAGCATAATTATTCTTTGAAGCGATCATTTCCATGCTGTCTGCCATCACTTTACTTCTTCCTTGTAATAATTTATTTCTAACCTGTTCTGTTTTTAACTGGAGTGATTTTGTGAGAGCATCCACTTGCTCATCTATTGAATTGATCTTGCTTTCATAGGAAAGGATGTTCTGCTCCTTTGACTTGATCTGAGATTCAGAACGATTCACAAGCGATGGATCGAGGTACTCATCTTTTACTTCCGATACAAAAGCGATTGTATCTCCCTTTTTAACCATATCCCCTTCACTTACATACCATTTCTCCAACCTACCTGATATTCGCGTGTAAATTGATTGTGGTTTTCTTTCAGGATTGATTACCGTGACTTTACCATCCGCATGTACAGTTTGTGTCCACGGTAAAAAAAGAATAATGGTGATACAGGAAAGCACAGCATAGAAAAGCATCTTGATCTTCTTAGAATAATGATGTTGATAATACTCATTAGAAGAGGGCAGTGTATTCTCTTTCGCATCTAGAAATGAGATCTCAGGGTGCTTCTCAAATATATCTTCGATCTTTGAAAGAGAGATGATCACATCGTAACAAGTATCAAGATTGAATATCAGCTTCTCAACCGAATTAATGATCAAAAAGATAATGATCTCTGAAGCAACAAACTGACCTACATTCATAGCTCCGGTCTGAACCAGAAAAATTCCGGCAATTAACAACATTGAAACAAACACTACTTTAAAGATCATCATGCTTTTGAATTGCCATTCCAGCGAACGATAGTGCTCTTTACTGTTATTGAGATAATCCGCCAGATAATCATTGCTTCTGTCTGAATTATTTTCACTTGACGTATTAATTTTCAGTGAATTCTCCTGCAACCATTGCACCAGTTTATATTTGCTTTTGGAAGCATCAAATCCGGAATCAAGGGCTCTTTTTCCTTTGGTCTTAATGATTACATAAAGTGCAACAGCCATCAGTATGGAAAATATAAGAAACCAGGAACTATAAGCAGGAAGTATAAGTAATCCAATCACAATACTGATCACCGCAAAGGTGAAGTCAAGTAAGATCTTGCCTACTCCCTTTTGTAAAGTGACCACATCAAAGAACTGATTCACCTTAAAAGAGATCTCTTCCTTGCTTTCTGTTACCTTAAGCAAGGCAGAAAGTCTATCAGTTAACGTAGCAAATAACTTTTGATTGATCGTTTCATTGATCCGTAGTTGCCACAACTGAAAATAACTCAAAAAAACCACAGCCAGGATGGTAACCAGCGCGATCAGCAACATGGAGGCGGAAAAACGTCCGGCCATCGTATAGGTAATGATACCCTGTATACAAAGGGGAATTGCCAGATAGATCAACCCCTGCACAGTGGAAAGAAGATACACTTTATATAGTGTCTCGCGTTCATTTGCAAGCCATTTCAGAAACAGTGAATACGGTGTTTTCATAAACTTTCACAAATATACATGTAAAATAGATAAATGAACCTCGATTTGATAGTTTTACTATCTTTTTTAGAAGTTTTAATATTTTTTAATATATTTGTACTTCTAAAATGATCCTGGACGTCAAAATAAAAATGAACAGTCACCTCTATCTGAGAGACCCTGAGCAGTCTGACCTGGGACGGAAGATCGTGAAGACTGGCCTACACCTGATCAATCAGATCGGCTTTGAAGAGTTCACCTTTAAAAAACTGGCAAAAGAGATCAATACTACAGAGGCAGGCATCTACCGTTATTTCGAAAACAAACATCGACTTTTAACTTACCTTACTGCCTGGTACTGGTCCTTTTTAGAGTTTAAATTGAATTATCATACCAATAATATCAAAGACCCGAAGCAAAAACTCTTAAAGGTCATCGAAGTTCTTGCCCGTCCCGAAGAATCTAAACACGACTCGGATTTTATTTCTGAGAAAGAAGCGTATCGCCTACTGATGTGGGAAGGATCCAAAGCCTACCTCACCCGTCACGTTCAGGATGATAACCGAGAAATGCACTTTAAACCCCTTAAAAGTCTTTGCGCTGCAATAGCAACGATCATCTTAGAATTCCGTCCGAAATACAAATACCCTCATTCACTTGCATCTACCTTGATGGAAACGGCCTATAGTCAGAAATTCTTCATGATCAACCTGCCCTCTTTAACCGATTACAAGGATAAAAAAGACCTGAATGGTCTGCAAAAGTACCTCGAGTCGATTGTATTCAGTATCCTGAAATAATATTTCATTCCGTTGATGGATTTTACTTATTTTTAAGTCTTATTTACATTTTATGGATCTGGAGTTCAACAAAAACGATGACAAAATGCGCTTGCTCATTTCTCAAATGGAGCAACGTTTGCAAAAAGTATATTTAGGTGGTGGTAAATCACGTATCGATAAATTACATGAACAGGGAAAAATGAGTGCGCGTGAGCGTATTGATTTTTTATTGGATAAGGACAGCAAACGAATTGAGATCGGCGCTTTTGCAGGTTACGAAATGTACCCGGAACACGGTGGATGTCCTGCCGGGGGTGTTGTGGTTGTTATCGGTTACGTCAGCGGAAAACAATGTATCGTTGTTGCAAACGATGCAACGGTAAAAGCCGGAGCCTGGTTTCCAATCACAGGAAAGAAAAATTTAAGAGCACAGGAAATTGCAATGGAAAATAAATTGCCCATCATCTATTTAGTAGACAGTGCCGGAGTTTATTTACCTATGCAGGATGAGATCTTCCCCGATAAAGAACATTTCGGCAGGATCTTTCGCAACAATGCCGTTATGAGCAGCATGGGAATTTTACAGATCGCAGCCGTAATGGGTTCTTGCGTGGCAGGTGGCGCTTATTTACCCATCATGAGTGACGAAGCCATGATCGTAGATAAAACAGGTTCCATTTTCTTAGCTGGAAGTTATCTGGTGAAAGCAGCTGTTGGTGAAAATATTGACAATGAAACATTGGGAGGTGCTTCTACCCATTGCGAGATCAGCGGCGTAACGGATCATAAATGCCTGGATGATAAAGATTGCCTCACGCGTATCCGAAACATCATGAGTAAAGTTGGCGATTATGAAAAAGCAGGATTCAACCGAACAGAAACAACACTTCCCAAAAAAGATGCGAAAGAAATTTACGGTATCATTCCCGATACCCGCGACAAACAGTATGATATGTATGAGATCATATCACGACTTGTGGATAATAGCGAAATAGATGAATACAAAGAACTTTATGGAAGAAGTATCATTTGTGCTTATGCGCGTATTGATGGCTGGGCTGTTGGTATCGTTGCCAATCAACGAAAAGTAGTGAAGGCTAAAAAACCGGGAGGAAGTAACGAAATGCAATTTGGCGGCGTGATCTATAGCGATAGTGCAGATAAAGCGGCACGATTCATTATGAATTGCAATCAGAAAAAAATTCCGTTGGTATTCATTCAGGATGCAACCGGATTCATGGTAGGATCGAGAAGTGAACATGGAGGAATCATTAAAGATGGTGCCAAGCTCGTGAACGCTATGAGTAATTCTGTAGTTCCAAAATTTACTATAGTAGTAGGAAACAGTTATGGTGCGGCGAATTACGCCATGTGTGGTAAAGCTTATGATCCACGTTTGATCGTGGGATGGCCTACGGCACAAATTGCCGTAATGGGCGGTGCACAAGCTGCAAAGGTTTTAGTTCAAATAGAAGTTGCCAGTTTAAAAGCAAAGGGAGAAGAAATCACTCCGGAAAAAGAAGCGGAATTATTCAATAAGATAAAGGACCGTTACGATACCCAGACAACTCCTTATTACGCTGCATCACGTATCTGGATCGATGCCATCATTGATCCATTAGAGACAAGAAAGGTCATCAGCATGGGAATTGAAATGGCAGATCATTCTCCAATTAAGAAAAGATACAATGTAGGTGTGATTCAAACGTAATGAACACACTCAGCTCTGAAATTTAGCTTACATCAATTCTGTATGATCGCAATTCGTTTGTTCACACGCCAACCCATGTGTTCAATACGCATTTCGTAAATGCCATTCAGCTGTGCATTCAATTTTACTTTACAATCCAGATCTCCGGCCTTTTCGCTTTTCCAATTTTGTTCAAAGCAGAGTTTTCCGGAAAGATCATAAAGCTTTACCGTATAATCTCCACTTTCTGCATCGCGTAGTGTAATATTCAATTGCTCTGTAGCAGGGACCGGACCTACAACTAGTTGTGAAGCATTGAATTCATTCCCTTCAATGCCTGCAGGCATATAATGATAATAGAACTTCAAATAAGGTCTTGCTGTAACTGCAGTATCATCTGAAGTATTTGCATAAAATCCGACCGCAGCATTGTTACATCCAACCTCATCCGAGTAGATCACAAATCCATTGTTAGGCACAGCGCCGGTTTTCCAGTCATTATAGGCTTGCGTAATATTGTATTCTTTCACTCCGAAATCATTCGGGAAAGAAATTGGAATGGGTCCATAGAAATTTGCACCTCGCGAAGGTTGATTGTTGTAAGTAATTGTTTGTTCATTCCATTTACCGGTTAAGTGCGCAAAATAAAAATTTGCACTGCAGTGGCTGTAACAATAGCTAGTGTGGGGTAAGTGTTTGAATCCCACACAAACTGAATCTATTGCTGCAGGAATAAAAATAGATTTCACATCAAACCGTATGTATGCATTTGCCTTTGTACTGTTGCAATTACTTGATGGCAATGCGTAGAGAGGAACAGCATTTATATAATTGGCAGATGGGTTTCCCTCATAAGCCCAGGCATCCATTCCACCATTCACAGTTCCGGAATCTAAACCATTGTTCAGACCGGAATCGGGACGAAAAACATAAACTGCATGAATTTGCGAAAAACCTATAGAAGCTATAAGAAGGCTTAAAAGAGTAAAGAATTTTTTCATAATAAAATTTTATAGTACAAAGTTATTATGGGGCAAAGGTGGATGTGTATGATGAATGTCAGTCTTGAATGAGAAGAAAGTTAAATTTGAGAAATAGATTTTTATGTGATTTACTTCATTTTGGGTCACAAAAAGCAAAAGCATTCACGATGCAGGCGTCATGCTATTTTTTCATCTCAATAAATGCATTATATTTATAAAATGAAGAATACAACATCGATATTTTTGGCCCTGGTCCTTTCGATTGGAATTTACAGCTGTAAGAAAAAAGACAAAAGTCCGGATCCAACTCCGGAACCAACTCCTATCGTTGAAGGTACACGTGCTCTCTTTAATTCTTACAAAACGTGCATGGTCACCGGCTCAGTGATCACATACACTTGGGATACAGGCGAAGCATTTCTTTGCAATCAGGATCTTATGTATGACTTAATACCTTTCAGCAATAGTTATATAGACCTGGGGACCGTTTCTATGAGTGGAAAAACATTTAAAAAGAATGCATACGGCCAATCGAATCGTCATATCGATACTACAGGTAATTTAGGCAATCCTGTTCCACAGATCTGGCAGATAAGCGGTTCCTCCAATCTATCAGGCTTTACCTATACGAACAATAGCAATTACCCAACTTATACCGGGTACACGGCTATTGCCGATTCATTTGTGATCTCTTCGGGTATTAATATTCCTTTAAATAACCATTCTGGTGCCGATGCTATTTTTGTTAATCTGTTTAATCCTTCAGGTGGCAATGGTTCTACTGTCAAAACACTTGAGGGCAATGCTAGTTCTGTTGTTTACACAGCCAGCGAACTTAGCAGTGTTGGCACTTGTACAAATGCTTATTTGATCATATCATTCAGCAAGAATAATATTCAAAGTTTGGGTGGAAAGAAGTGTAATTTCAGGGCCGGCTTAAGTATTCAGAAGTCGGGCATTAAGTTGAAATAGATCAATCTGCTCTGATTGTCCAGTCGCTTTCGAACTTGCAGGCGTATTCCGGATCTAATTTGATGTAAGTGATCTTTGAACGTTTACGGATCCAGTCCTTGATGTTCTTTTTGTTTCGTTCAGATTGAGCCATCAAAGCCAGTTTCTGATAATCCTCTTTCATATTTGCTTTGTGTGGATCGATCCTGTTCTTCAATTTAATGATACGAAAGGCAGGTTTACCATCCATTTGACTTACAAATTGCATGGGCTTACTCATCTCTCCGATCTGCATGCTATTCAATGTCACAACTAAATTCTGATCGATCTGACTGAGATCTTCATTGTCAAATTTGGTACTGGCTGTAGTAGGATTGATCATCACGCCACCATTTTGTTTGGTATCCTTATCATCACTGAACTTCATCGCCGCCTCTTCAAATGTATAAACCCCGTTTCTGATAAGTGTCAGAATGCTATCGAGTTCATGTTTACTCTTAAAGAAATCGGCATTACTCATTTTCGGAATGATGAGAATATGTCTAAGGTCAAGCAACTCTCCTTTTCTTTGGGTCAATTCAATGAAATGATAACCGTACGTTGTTTCAAATACTTTCGATACTTCCCCGTTCTTCAATGAAAAAGCAACGGCCTCAAATGCCGGATCCATTATTCCCCGAGCTACATTCGCATAAAATCCACCGTCTTTCGCTGAACCCGGATCTTCACTGTATAATCTGGCAAGTGTACTCATGCTTGCCTCACCTTTCAATACTCTTTGTCTGTATGATTCGATCTGTTGTCTCGCTTCTTCTTTTGCTTCCAGGTTGTAGTTAGGTTTTTTTACGATCTGCTGTATCTCTACTTCCGATTCAATGAGGGGAAGACTATCTTCCGGTATTGATTTAAAGAACAAACGGATCTCTGCCGGTGTTGGTTTTACATCGCCGGTGATCTTTCCCTGCATTTTTTGCGCAACCAGTTGTTCTTGCACATCTGCGCGCATCTCATCCTTTATTACATTAGTCCTTTTACCGTAAAATTTCTCAAGTTCTTCTTCTGTTTTGAAAAGCTGAATGTAATAATTCATCCTTCTTGAAAGTTCATTCTCCACTTCTGCATCTCCTACCGTAACGCTATCTCTGTCGGCTTGTGCTACCAACAATTTCTGAAAGACCATTAATTCAAATGCTTTGCAACGATCGAGAGGAGTCTCTCTCTTTTCCTGTTCAAGCATGGTCGTTTGAAGGTCGCTTAATAAAATAGGATATTTTCCTACCACACCAATCACCTT
>DAORJH010000116.1:0-5653 GCA_035438925.1 Bacteroidia bacterium
GCTTTAAAAAATGCATTAGAAGCAGTGAAAGAATTGGCATTGGGTGGAACAGCTGTTGGAACCGGATTGAATACTCCTAAAGGATACGATGTTCTGGTAGCAAAGAAGATCGCTGAATTGACCAAATTGCCTTTTGTAACTGCACCTAATAAATTCGAAGCGCTTGCTGCACATGATGCGATGGTAGAGTTAAGCGGGGCGCTTAAAAGAAGTGCAGTAGCATTGATGAAAGTGGCGAATGATATACGTATGTTGTCTTCCGGACCAAGATGTGGTATCGGAGAGATCGTTATTCCCGATAATGAACCTGGAAGTTCAATTATGCCGGGTAAAGTAAATCCAACTCAGCCGGAAGCCTTAACGATGGTGTGTGCCCAGGTGATCGGAAATGACGTTGCTGTTTCCGTAGGAGGATCAATGGGTCATTTTGAATTGAACGTGTTCAAGCCTCTTATTGCTGCCAATGTGTTACAGTCTGCTCGTTTGATCGGAGATGCTTGTGTGTCATTTACTGAAAAATGTGCAGATGGAATCACGGCCAATTTACCGGAGATCAAAAAGCACCTGGAGAACTCATTGATGCTGGTAACCGCTTTAAATACACACATCGGATACGAGAAAGCTGCAAAAATTGCAAAAACAGCTCATAAGGGTAATAAAACATTAAGAGAAGCTGCAATTGAACTAGGCTATGTAACTAATGAACAGTTCAATGAGTGGGTAAAACCGGAAGATATGATCGGAAGCTTGAAATAAGCTAAAACGATATATGAACTGAAAAACCTGTCCCCACAAGGACAGGTTTTTTTTCGACCAAAAGCCTGTTTTCAGATATAAACAATGTTTATTTAAAAAGTTTGCCGATGAAGCATATTGTGTATGTCAAAAAAATCACTAAATTAGCATGACTGTTGTCAGTAACTCATTCTATTATCCGTTTATAGACGGTTAGATGGGGCTGTAAACGGTAAACTAAAAAACAAGCTCATGTCGAGTATAAAAGAAAATGGTATCGTATTGATACCAATAGATTTTTCAAAGCAATCGTTAATGGCCATTAAGTATGCTTATACTTTGGCTGAGCATACGAAATCTAAGTTAGTTCTTCTTCATGTCTATCAGAAAGACAGCGATTTTAATAAGGCGGAGCTGGATAAGCTTGTGAAACAAACTGCCGACGAGAGTAAATTGGTTGTTGAAGGGATGGGAGTGAAAGGTGATATTTTTGAAATAACAGACAAGACCGCTGAGAAATTATCAGCAAATCTGATAGTCGCCGGTCTCGACACTCACGTGAAGTTCAGAAGTTTTATGGGGAAGAGTACAGCAAGTAAATTCATTAAAAATGCACCTTGCCCTGTCATTACGATTCGCTCTACAACGGCAAAACCTGAATGCAAGAATATTTTAATGCCTTTTGATCTTAGTATGGAGTCCCGCGAAAAAGTACCTGCTGTTATACAATTGGCTAAGTACTTTAATGGAGAGATTCGTATTGTGTCCGTATTCGATCCAAGCGATCAGACTTATGAGAATAAATTACTTCCTTACATGAATCAGGTTAAAAAATTCATTAAGGAAAAAAGTATTGCCTGTACAAATAAATCTATTCCTGCGAAGGATGTGGCCGAGTCAATTGTTGAGTATGCAAATAAAAACAACTGTGATATTATTGTTCAGATGAATAACAAAGACACCAGCTTTGGAGAAATGTTCAGTGGTACCATGAGTCAGAAATTGGTTGAGATCAGTAATGTACCCGTTCTTACGATCAACCCTATGAAACGTGCAGATATGCCGCTCAGTTACTAAATTTTCTTCTTTAATTCTTTTACGTAGTCTGCAATTCGCAGCATACGACTTCCGTACCAACTCCAGATCTCCCCATCTGTTCTGATCACTTTTTTATTTGTGATTCCTTCAATTTCTTCAACATCTTTTTCTTTGAAAGGATAAGGCTCGCTTGACAGAAGAATGATTTCAAGATCAGAAGAACGCAATTGCTCCAATGAAGTTTCAGGGTACCGATCTTCTTTTCTCGCAACATTCATCAAACCACACCAATTCATCACCGAGTTAATGAATGTGTATCCTCCCGCTAGCATATAGGGATCTTTCCAAATAAGGTAAGCACATTTTTTTCCTTCAAATGTATTTCTCACCTTTTCCATTCCATTCAATATTTCCAATACGATCGATTTGGATGCTTCTGCCACACCACAAATTTTCCCACATTCCATGATCATATTCAAGGCATCTTCAATTGTGTAAATATCACTCATCCATACATTGAATTCTTTTTTCAATTGCTCGATCTGCTCTTTTTCATTCTCCTCTTTATTTCCAATGATGAGGTCGGGTTTCAAAGATCTTATCTTATCCAGATCCAGTTTTTTTGTTCCTCCAACACGTGCCACACGGGTATACATGATTTCCGGATGTATACAGAACTTCGTTATTCCTACCAGCTCTTCTTTCAATCCCAGATCCCAAAGTAATTCCGATTGAGAGGGTACAAGAGAGATGATCCTTTTGGGAATACTGTTAAGGATAATTTCATGTCCGCATTGATCCGTGTATGATGGCATAACAAACAAAATTAAGCATATTTGCACTGTCTTGAACAGCACCTTTAAAAGTCATATCGCCCTTTTTGCAGCGCAGATCATTTATGCGCTCAATTATTCAATCGCAAAAGGACTGATGCCGGATTATATAGGACCACTTGCCTTAGTTTTTCTGAGAGTTCTGGGTGCCGCTCTTTTGTTCTGGTTTGTTTCTCTCTTCATCCGTACACAAAAAATAGAAAAAGCCGATCTCAAAAAAATGATCTGGCTTTCTGCATTCGGAATCGTCATCAATCAGGTGTTTTTCATTTATGGTTTGAGTTTAACGCATCCGATCAACTCAGCCATCATCATGATCTCAAATCCTATCATTGTTTTTGTTCTCACCTTATTCATTCTGAAAGAAAGAGCCACGCTTTTGAAAGTGACAGGACTAAGCATTGCGGTGGCAGGTGCCATGGTCTTGTTGTTGTTTAAAGGAGATCTTGAATTTGGTAGTGATACCATTTTAGGTGATATCATGACATTGATCAATTCCATTTCCTGGGCCATCTTCATGGTATTAGCGAAACCTTTATTGGTGAAGTATGAAACGGTTTCTGCCATGCGCTGGATCTTTTTATTCGGTAGTTTTTATTTGATCCCTATTGGAGGATATGACATCCTGCATACGAACTGGAGTGGATTTACAAGCCAAGCAATTATAGCCGTTTCCTTTGTTGTGGTGGCCACTACTTTTCTGGCTTATCTACTGAATATTTACGGATTGCGAGGCTTGAGCCCGTCGGTAACTAGCATGTACATTTACTTACAACCATTTCTAGCCTCACTGTTCGCCATATTAATGGGACAAGATCGACTCAATGCTACGAAGATATTCTCAGGAATTTTAATAATTTTAGGACTTTACCTGGTGAGCAGAAAACCCAAAAAAGCAAAACTATGATCAAATCAATGACCGGTTTCGGAAAAGCGACAGCTGAACTTGAAAATAAAAAAGTGAATGTAGAAGTACGCTCTTTAAATAGTAAAGGGGCGGATATCAGCGTGAGAATATCTTCTGCTTATAGGAATTATGAACTCGAGATCAGAAATGAACTGACCAAGTTGCTGGAGAGAGGTAAGATCGATGTTTCTGTTTTTGTGGAATCGCAACAAGCAGAAGCGCCAGTTGAAATAAATATCGATTTAGCAAAAGCTTATCACGTCCAGTTGAAGAAACTGGCAACCGAATTGAATGAACCTTTGAATGACAGCGTGTATCAGGTCTTGAAATTTCCGGATGTGATGAAAGGGGAGAGAAAGGAAGCAGATGAAAAGGAATGGGCGAAAGTGAAAGCCTGCATCTTACTTGCCGTTGCCGAGCTGGATAAATTCCGTGCACATGAAGGAGAAAGTATTCAAAGTGATTTTAATGAACGACTGAAGAAAATTGCAGCCAGTTTAGAAGAGATCAAAAAATTGGATGTGAAAAGAATTGATGGGATCAAAAATCGGATCAAAGCAAATCTCGAAGAAATTCTCGGTAAAGATGGATACGATAAGAATCGAATGGAACAGGAATTGATCTACTATGTGGAGAAATTGGATATCAATGAAGAAAAAGTAAGATTGCAAATGCATCTCGATCATTTTGTTTCGGCAACAAAAGAGAATTCTTCCGGAAGAAAATTGAATTTCATTGGACAGGAAATAGGTAGAGAGATCAATACAATTGGGTCCAAAGCCAACGATGCCGGTATTCAGAAATTAGTTGTCTTGATGAAAGATGAATTGGAAAAGATCAAGGAGCAGATCAATAATGTGTTGTAGAAGTGTTGAATTATAAATTATAAATGATGAATTGAAAGGGAATAATTATAAATTTTAAATGTTGAATGATAAATGGGGCTGTACGATCAATTTCATTTAAAATTTATCATTTAACATTCAAAATTTATCATTTCTTCCACGTCATCACAAAATCATCCATCACATAGCCATTCCCAATATCGAACACGGCTGTTTTTTCAATGATAAAGCCCAGTTTAAAATAAAAATTTATGGTCTTGTAATTACCTCGGTTCACAGTTAAAGTGATCTTATCCGGATTCAAGATCTCTTTGATGATAGCAAATGTTCTGGTTCCGATTCCTTTTGCAGCTTTTTTCTGGTCGATGTAAAATTTATTTAAGAACCAGTCTCCTTTACTTACTTCATTCACGGATATAAAACCAAGGGCTTTTCCTTTTTCTTCAATGAGATAGAAAATATGATTCTTTTTCTCCATTTGTTCAAGAAGGGCATCCGGACTATACATCATCCCCAGCATGTAATCGATCTGCTTTTCGCCAATGATGGCAGTATAATGTTGTCTCCAGATCAATTCTGCAAGTTCTCCGATCAATGTAACATCCTCAAGTCCTGCTTTTCTTAATTTTATTTCCTCCATGATAAATGGTAACTTTACACAGTGCCTAAGTTAAGCAATACTGTCAATATCGAAAATCGAAGAGCAAAATTTGATTTTCAGATCCTGGATACACTCACGGCCGGTTTGATCTTGAAAGGAACCGAGATCAAGTCCATTCGAGAAGGTAAAGCAGCGCTTTCGGATAGTTTTTGTTATTTCCGAAACAATGAATTGTATGTACGCAACATGCACATTGCCGAGTATTCAGAAGCTTCTTTTGCCAATCACGATCCTACCCGTGAACGAAAATTGCTGCTCAATAAGCATGAGATCAATAAACTTGTCAAGAAGATGAAGGATCAGGGCCTCACCATCGTTCCTCTTCGACTTTTTTTAAGTGAAAAAGGTTATGCGAAGTTGGAGATCGCCCTTGCCAAGGGTAAAAAACAACACGATAAACGCGAGGACATCAAAAAGAAGGACATTGAGAGGGAAATGAACCGTAAGTTCTGATCTATAAATAACTTTTGATTCGATCGATCTTCCTTCTGCGCTCGAGTGAAAAGGTAGTATCCTTTTTTTCTACAAATTCATATAACAAGAGACTTTTTTGAAAGAGCTTGCTTTGCTGAATGCTGACGTTATCGGAATTCTCGCCGACTTCCAATAGAATATTTGCAAGCGATTCAAGATG
>DAORJH010000116.1:5663-7340 GCA_035438925.1 Bacteroidia bacterium
CCGAATGGAATCCGAATTTATTTTGTAAAGTCTCAACTAGCTCAGAATCTTTGATGGCGATCAGATCTTCAATACCTAATCCCAATTCGCTTTTTAAGGCCAGATCCGTGATCTCAATTCCCTGATGTGAATTCCCTTGTGATCTTAAGCCGAGCAAGTCAGACAAGGCCTTGGCCAGAACTTTTCCCAGCTGATCGATCTGTCTTTTAAAATAATCTTGTCGTATCACTCTTTCACAATTTTCCGGCTGATGACAGTCTGCTTATTTTGTAGACGAACGAAGTAAATACCTGAACTTTGTTTGCTCAGATCAATTTCATTTCTTGAACTCAATTCAGTTCGGTAGATCAAACTTCCCGTCAAATCATATACTTCCAGTTTATTATCGACTCCACCTTTCCCATGGTCATCTCGAGCGAAGTCGAGAGATGAACAGTTAACGATCACTTTATTCTGAAAGGGATTTGGATAAACATGGATGCTCATTTCCATTTCATTCCTTTCATTTATTCCTGTACAAGGACTCACGTTTTGAAGAACAGTTGTTGTATTCACACATCCAAATGCGCTGGTGCCTGTGATGGTATAGATGGTAGTAACTGTTGGAGTCACATACACAGTTGCACCGGTTGCAGCAGGATTCCAGTTATAATTCGCAGCACCGCTGGCATAAAGTGTTGCCGTTTCTCCTGAGCAGATCATACTTGCCTCTGCACTGGCAGATAAAGTAGGTATGGGATGAACTAAAACAGTACGATGTAAAACAGCTACACAGCTATTCACGGCTGTTGCTGTTAGATGATACACGGTGGTAAGCGTAGGAGTGATGGCAATGCTTGCATTATTGGTCCCTGTACTCCAGGTATAATTGGGTGCTCCATTCGCAGTAAGCGTTAAGCTACCACCTGCACAGACAGAAGAAGTGAAAGGAGTGATGGTAACTTGTGGACCTGCAATGATGGTCACGCTTAAAGTTTGAGCAGGACCGGTACCACAGGAATTTGTTGCAGCAACAGAAATATTTCCACTTATACCTGGAACGCAGGCAATGGTATTGGTAGAGCTGGTCCCGAACCAACCACCGGGCAAAGTCCATGTATAGGAAGTGGCACCTACAACAGGAGCTACACTGTAATTAAAAGGAGGTTGCGTAGAACATTGATTGGTAGGACCGGAAATGGCACCCGGTTGAGGAGGAGTGCAGGTAGAAATTGCTTGTACAGCTTCTGACTTATAAATGATGAGGTTCTTGCCTTCGTTGTTGATGGGTAAACGGCATTTCCATTGCGAGAAGGCTAAATTGGTAAGTAAGGATAAAGTAAGAACGAGGTTGAATTTCTTCATGTGTGATTGATTGGAAGAACTAAGATAGGAAAAGGGAATGATAAGTTCAAATCAAACAGATTCCAATTACTTTATCCTGTAATGTATGTTAGTTCAAGATCATAATATGATGATAAGCATCAATTTTCAATTTGATCTAGTACCTATAGAATAGTAAACAAAAAAACGCCCCATTTCTGAGGCGTTCATTTAAAATTTTGATTAGGGCAGATGCTGAAACGAGTTCAGCATGACAGTCTATTTCGCGTAACCTGTTGCTCTGGTTTCTCTGATCACTGTAACTTTCACCTGACCCGGGTAGGTCATTTCGGTCTGGATCTTTTGAGAGATATT
>DAORJH010000117.1:0-7199 GCA_035438925.1 Bacteroidia bacterium
AAAACATAAGTTCTTATTTCCATTTTGGCTTCACAAAAAGTGTACTGACCGCCAGTATCAAAGAATAAACCGGATAAATGAATCCGATCGGTAAAACATACCAGGCCAATCCACGGTTTTTTATAAAACCTGAAGCTAAAAATAACAACAAAATGTCAATTAGAAGCTTAATAACAGTAAAAATTAAGCCGAATAACGCATTTTGGGGCATTAAATAACCACTGAAAAGGCAGAAAAGTACTGAAATATTGACCAACAAGCTGATCAGAGCAAGAAAAAAATTGAGAGGATTTTTATTGAAGGAGAATTTACTGACCCATCTGATCTTTTGATTCATCAAGGAAGGTAAGGAATAACTAGGATAAGTAGAGACAATGGCCTCCTTGCTTTTCAGAAAACAGATCTTTCCTTTCTGTTTTTTTACTTCTTCCATAAAGAGGATATCATCGCCTGAAGCAATTTGCATGTGCGTTTGAAAACTGCCTGTTTGCTCAAACATTCTACGTGTAAAAATGAGATTGGCGCCACTGCACAGAAATGGTTTCTCATAGAAAGCGGATCCTCCTGCAAGCACACTCAGAATATTATTTTCAATGGCCTGTAAAGCCCAAAGCGCTCCCGAATTATCTGCAATGGCAACGGGACCGATCACCATATCTGCCTTAGTCTGTAGAAGAAAATCAGAAATACATTTCAGCCAAGAATAGGAGAGCGTGAACGTATCTGCGTCTCGCAATACAATGTGAGCATGTTCGGCGAATTGCATGGCATATGCAATGCTAGCCTTTTTCCCTTTCTTCTCTGCGTTGCTGATGATGCGATAATTAACTCCGGCGTGTTTCAGAATGGCAGCAGCAACAGTGGCTGTTCCATCCGTACTTGCATCATTGATCACGAGGATCTGCAATTTATTCAGATCGTAATCTTGCTGTACGATGGTCTTTAAGCAGCGGATGATGGTCTTTTCTTCATTTCGCGCGCAGATAATGATGCTGAGAGGGAGATGATCTTTGTTTTCATTCGAACGAAATTCACTGGTGCGCAGAAAACCGATGGCAAGCACGAGCAGTATCAGGCCGTAAACAGCCAGGACGGGAAAAAGAATATAATACTCATTCATCATCTTTTTGTAAGCGATAATTTAAAATCAAAATTCTGTCTGAGCAGAAAAACATAACCAAGGATACTAGGAAAGATGATGTTCGCTATCCAAACAGAAACAGAGGCCAAGGCAAGAGCTGAATCATTAACACCACAATCCTTATAAACAACCAGTGCGATGGCTGCCCGTATAGGAGCTTCCAGAAGACTGATCATGGGGATACTTGTAGTAAGCAGAAAATAGAGTGCAGTTCCGATACAGATGGAAGTATTGAACTGACCGGAATAGAGAAAAATGAGTAGTAGCATTTGCAATGAGAAAACAAGATAGCGAAAAATTGAAATAGAGAATAAAGTGATAAGTAATGGCAGTTTGAACTGGAAATGAAAATGAGGCAGTTTTTTTTCTTTGAGGATCTTTTTTGTTACAAAATGGAGAAGTTTATCTATTTTGATCAGACTGATAGAAAAAACGATCAATACGAGGAGAGAAAGTGAGAAAGAGGTGTATGCGATCCAGCTTTGATCAGCAGCAAATGAATTTATTTTCAATGAAAGAGCAAGAAATCCGAAAAGGTAAGTGATGGAAAGCTGAAACATGCCGTTCACAAAATGCAATACGGAAATAGCAGGTCTGTTTTCGGATTTAAAAAAAATGATCTTGGCTAAAAATTCGGTAGCTCTGCCCGGAGCCAGATTGCCAAGACAAATTCCACTGTAAACGGATTTTTGTGCGGTTAACAAAGAGATCTTTTCAATAGGAGCCGTAATGCATTTCCATTTGTAAGATTCCAGGACCCAGTTGACTGGAATCAGCAGAAGGCAGACAAGAAGGCAGAGTAATCCATTTATGGAAGAGGCTGAATGACGAATGAGTGAAAGATTCTCAGTAGTAAGATCTTCCTTTAGTTTTAAGAAAATGACAGCAAAACCGGCAATACCGATGAATGCTTTTAAAACTATTGAAATTATTTTTTTACGTGATGCCAATAGCTCTTAAATTTACAGTTAATAATGGCACAGCGCGAGAGAATTATTCTAGGAATTGATCCGGGAACCATCGTAATGGGTTATGCTGTTATCAGCGTTTCCGGTTCAAAGGTTGAGATGTTGGAATTGAACGTAGTGAAGCTGGATAAAATGGCAGAGCATGCCGATCGCTTAAAAAAGATATTCGATTCGATCATTGATGTGGTAGAAAAATTCAAACCGGATGAACTGGCCATTGAAGCTCCTTTTTTCGGCAAGAATGTTCAAAGTATGTTGAAGCTGGGAAGAGCACAGGGAGTTGCGATTGCCGCCGCTTTGAGTCGACAAATTCCAGTTGTGGAATATTCACCGAAGAAGATCAAAATGAGCATTACAGGAAATGGAAATGCAAGTAAAGAACAAGTGGCTGCCATGCTGAAACAAACATTGAATTTAAAGGATGAGAAGTATCCTTTGGATGCCACGGATGCTTTAGGAGCAGCACTTTGTCATTACTATCAGAATGCGAAACCGGATAAAGGAAAGAGATCTTTTTCCGGCTGGAAGGCTTTTTTAAGTGAAAATCCCGGACGAAAAATGTGATCAGAGAATGAAAATGGCAGCAATGATCATGATCACGATGATCACTAGGTATTGCCATACGTCAATAAAATAAGGTGAAATCTTCTTCCAATCTTCTTTGAAGGACATTATTCCTTTATTTCAAAAGAGTATTTCTTTTTGTGTTTTTCCAAACAGGCTGTTTCCAGTTTTTCAAAACTGAACTTATCGCCTTTATCGCTTGCTTTGAAAAGATCCTGCATGTCAAGTCGCAATTCGTTTCCCACACATTTTAGTTTGTCTGTCTTTTCTGTCTTTTCGGTTTTTCCTTTTACTTCTTTGTAACGGGTGATCTTAAATACATAGCTTGTTACTTTGCAGTCAACGGGAATATCTTTAACAAGATCGGTGATCCTTTCTGCTTTCAGTAATTCAGATCTGGAGATCTTGGACTGAGAAAAAATGGAGCACGAAAACAGAAACAAAGTGAATAGAAAAAGTTTTCTCATGACAAGCAACTTACTTTTACCATTTGGCACTTGGATACATTCTTGGAAGTGATTGCATTTCATTGAGTAAAAATCCGAGTTTTTCACTGTGTACTCCTTTTCTTCCTCCTGTCTGCATGAAATTTTCGGCAGGGATCTTCAGCTCTGATTTATCGAACAAAGCTTTTATCTGTTTTTCCCACTCTGTTTTTAAGAGCGTAGGATCAGCTGCAATTCCTTCTTTGATCAAAGTATCTTCCACTTCATCTTTTTCGAAGAATTCACCCGTGAATCTAAACAGTTCATTCAATGCTTCTTGTGCACGCATTTTGCTTTCTTCTGTTCCATTGCCGAATCGTTCGATCCAGCTGAAACTGTGTCGCTTATGATAAATGATCTCCTTCACTGCTTTGGCTGCGATTCCGGCAATTGTTTCATCCTTACTCTTGCATAATTGCATGTAAAGTAATTCATCAAAGCAATCATACAAGGCCTGACGAACCATCGTTTTCGCATAATCTCCGTTCATTTGTTCACAGATCAGAAAATTGTAGTATTCCCTGTCATTTCTGTGAAAAGCCAAGGCATCTTCATTCCTTCCTTTTCCTTCAATGCGCCCTGCATACTCCAGCAAGTTTCTTCCGTTTCCAAAAATATCAAGTGAAATATTTGTCAAAGCAAGGTCTTCTTCAAGAAAAGGTCCTTTTCCTGTCCATTCACACAGTCTTTGCGCTAAGACAACATTGTTATCTCCCAAACGCAGTAAATATTTAAATAGTGCTTCCTGTTTATTCATAAGGACAGCTAAAGTAGCTAATTTTTTACGATTTTTTTTGTTCGGATCAAATTCCCGGTTTTCATCTGAAGAAAATAAATTCCGGGATCAAAGTCACGCATTTCTATTTCTGTATTCCTAGAAGTTATTTTACTAGCATACAGGATCTTTCCTTCAATGGAAATAACAAAGATCTCGTCACTGCCATCTTTGCTGAAATCATCATTTTGTATAAATAAACTTTCATGAACTGGTGTGGGATAAATGAGAAGAGAAGGGTCTTCTGCTACTTCTTCCACACCGGTAATGCAATTGAAAACGATCACTTTTACTGAGTCAGAGGTGCCCGTGCAACCATATTGATCGGTAACCGTGCAGGTATAATAGTATTGTCCTTGTGGTAGTGCGAATAGCACGATTGAATTGGTAACAGCAGCATTGTTCCAAAAGTAGCCGATGTAACCGGGAGAAGCGGTCAAGGTCCATGAGTCATTAAGGCAAAGCGAAGCGGTCGTTGCAGGAAGAATGGATGGTTTGGGAGAAAGACAGAATTTTGCTATGAATCCGTCCTGAGAGCCTCCATTGTTCTGTTGATAGATCCCTGGAGTGGTGAGTCCTATTGTGCTGGTTGATTCCCCGCATAAATACAAACGATTATTATTGTCCAATGTGATCCCTCTTCCAAAATCTTCCCCATTATTTCCAAAGTAAGAGCCGAGTATCTTTGTTCCATTCGGTTTGAATTTGGCAAAGAAAGCATCATAGGTATTCACCATTCCTATTACGGGTTGAAAAGCATCGCCAGTACTGATCGAATTGGTACTTAGGGTTTGCCCACAAAATAAAATATTATTCGATCCATCAAGCAAAACGTCATAGATGTAATCCGATTGATCTCCACCAAAGTAAGTACTCCATACCACGCCACCGGAAGAAGTGAATCTCGCCAGAAATGTGTCGTCAGCACTACCCATTGTTGATTGATAACAACCCTGCGTGATCATGTTGTTTGCGCTGGTGGTCTTTCCACCAATGAATATTTCTCCTGCGGAGGTGACATCAAGTGCATCGCCTCTGTCATCTCCACTGCCTCCAATATAAGTGGCCCAGATCAGATTGGCACCAGTTGGATCCAGTTTAGCAAGGAAGCCATCGTAAATTCCTCCGGCAAAAAAAGGTTGGTAAGATGGGAAAGTAGCAATTCCGTTCAAGCTATTCGTGAAACCTGTAAATATTACGTTGCCGTCCTGATCACAATCCAATCCCCATGTTTCGTCAAATCCACTTTCTCCAAAAAAGCTGCCCCACTGTCTAACTCCTGATGTGTTGAATTTCGCAACAAAGCCATCGCTTCCGAATGTAAAAAAGGGATTGTAGGAACCTGGTGTTGCAATACAATTACCGGTATTGGTGCTTTCAGTATGACCTCCCCAAACGATATCACCATTTGGAGCAACTGAAATGCAATAGCCAATGTCGTGACCATTGCCTCCATAATAGGTACACCACTGGCGCTGACCGTTAGTATTGAATTTAGCGATAATGGCATCATCCAATCCTCCACCATAGACCGTTTGGTGGGCCCCCGGACTGGCAATGCCAACTGTACTGGCTGTATTGCCTGTGATATAAGAATTTCCGGATGGATCAGTATAAATGGCGAAGGCGGTTTCGTAATTCACGCCACCCATATAAGTGCTCCAGATCAATTGTCCATTGCTACTGAATTTAGATAGATAGGCATCACAGCTTCCAGCCAGTGTAGTTTGGAAAGCACCCAAGGTTGCAATATTATTTGTGCTAAAGGAATGCCCTGTGATATACAGATTATCCAGTGCATCGTGAGCAATAGCAGAACAATACTCTAATTGAGAACCACCGAAGTAGGTTCCCCAGATCAAATTGGAACTAGGGTCAATGATCAGTTTTTTTTCTTTGTTATAGATAGCATTGAACGAGAGTTCATTCCCTTTTAATTGAAAGTGAACAGGAATATTATTCAAGGGATTCTCTGAGTAATAACTCAAAGGTATATTTTCAGTGATGCTTCCTAAAGTTGTTTGAATAGAGAGTTTATTATTGATGAGCGATATGTTATCTGCCCCTGAAATTAGAAACTTGACTTGAGAAATGTCTGCTCCCGGATTCAGGATCAGGTCATATTTAAAATCCTGCTCTGATGCAGTTCCAATTTTAAATACGATGTCAATATTAGGGTAAATGTTCTTATAGGTGATCTGTTCAAAAGAAGCGATATCATAAAATTCTTTCCCGTCAACAATATAATTAGACAAGGCATTTTTTCTTTTGCCCGTCTCAATACTGAAGTTGTTACTTCCATTTTCAAACTCGATATCAATGCGGGAAAGAAGGATACGAGTTTCTTTAAGATCAACAGGATCCAGCATGAATTTTTTTTCAGGCTTTAAAGGCGGAGAGTTTTGAAGGGATTGTACCTGATAGGAAAACCCATTCCTTTTTAACTGAACGCTTAAACGTTTACCTGAATAAAGAAAGAGAACATCCTTATTATAACTTCTATTCTGGTCCAGGATCTGTCCTTTGTTTTCAATAAAGCCAATTGTAAGGGAAGATCTTTCCACGGCCTGAAATTGTACTGAGAACAACGCAAAAACAGAAATGAAATAATTTCGAAGGCTCATTGGATTAAAGATCACTTTAACCAAAATTAGTGAAAAACATTAAAATCAAGCTTCTAATTATTGATAATATGCTTTGAAACAATGCGTGAATGGGTGAATTTAAACTATAAATGAGTGAATTCAGTCTACGAGTGAATGATGTTAAATGGCTTTTTTAATTATATAGCCTAATATTGTAATGTCGAACTGACTATTTAAACGAATCTATAAGATCAAAAAAATAAACATGAAGAATTTTAGCAAAATAGCCTTAGTACTCATCTTAGTAGTAAGTGGTTATTTCAAGTCAAAAGCTTGTACAGGTCTAAATACACCTATCTTAACCAGCTCCTTAATTATAGGTCCTGTTGGAAGCAACTCACTTTTACTTAATATGAATAGTGTTACCATTTGGATTGGTTGTACTGGTTATAGAGTTGAAGTGGAATTAACATGTAATGGGCAACCATTCACGGGAAATGGCCCTTTCTTCTATACTTCACCACCATTTACTAAGACAGCTAACCCACAGGCATTACCTCAAATGACTTTAAATCTTTCCAGCTTGTACCAAGGAGGAGTTTATTCCTTTCGATGGAGAGAAACTTGGAACAACGGTTCACCTAGTCCCTGGTCTGCTGGCGTAACTTTCACTTTACCGGG
>DAORJH010000118.1:0-7197 GCA_035438925.1 Bacteroidia bacterium
GCACCTAATCGAATGCTGTGGAAATAGTTCTCTTAAGCCACGTTACCTGATCGTGTACAAGAAGAAGGTTCCATGCGCTGTATTTTATTTTCAGGTGGTGGATTTTAAGGCCGGTGTTTTTGGGGATCTTCTCATTGGTGAACAGACAAAGGCTATTTCAGGACATGTTAAACTCCTCGAAAATTATGTTTCTAGCAATAAGGATGAAACTGTGCTTCGATTATTTACGTGTGGCAATAACCTGATCAGCGGGCAACATGGTTTTCAATTCACAGAAAAGATCGAAAAGAAGATGCAGACGGAATTGTTATTGTGTGTAACAGATATCATTTCAAAGGAAGAAAAATTGAGAGGTACTATTTCCTCTGTGCTGATAAAGGATTTTAAGGAAAAGTTAAGCGAACATCAGCTCACGATTGAACAGAAATATCAATGTTTCAGTGTAGAGCCGAACATGGTCGTTGAATTGAAACCCGGACTTCAATCATTGGAAGATTACATTGCCTTGTTCTCCAAAAAATACAGAAACAGGGCCAAATCGATATTGAAAGCAGGAATTTCGTTGGAGAAAAGAGAATTGGACCTGAAAGAAACTGAGAAATATTCAAACGTGCTTTATCACCTCTATACAGAGGTATTTGAAAAGGCCAAGTTCAAATTATTGAAATTACCCGAAGATTATTTTTTGCAAGTAAAGAAGCTTTTTCCTGATCAATTCAAGATCACTGGTTTTTTTAAGGGAGAAGAAATGATCGCATTTACCAGCTATTTTCTTTTAAGTGATTCCCAAATGGAAGCACATTACATCGGATTCAATTATGAAATGAACAAGGAGTATGAACTTTATCAGAACATTCTTTACGAGAATATCAAAATTGGGATACAAAATAAATCCAGGCTTATCAATCTGGGAAGAACAGCGGCGGAGATCAAAACTACTGTGGGAGCTGTTGCAGAAGAACTTTATTGTTACGCCAAACCCCAGAATACCATCTCAAGAATGCTGATGAGACCTCTTATTTCATTCTTAAAGCCGGGTGAATGGACACCACGAAATCCGTTTAAGGAAGAGGTTGTGGGGAATGAGAAATTATAAATTTTAAGTAGTGAATGAGGGCGAAGGTAATTCCATTCAACATTTATCATTTCCCCAACGTTTTCAAACTTAGATCAAGGCTTTTAACGTGATGCGTTAAAGCACCAACAGAAATAAAATCCACGCCACATTTTGCGTAATCTGCAATATTCACTTCTGTAATACCTCCTGATGATTCTACTTCATATTTTCCGTTAATGTAAGCTACGGCACGTGCAGTTTCTGAAACAGAAAAATTATCCAGCATGATGCGATGCACACCTCCGTGTACAAGAACCTTTTTAACGTCATCAATACTTCTGGTTTCTACTTCTATTTTTAGCTTTTTTTTCTTTTTCTTCAGATATATGTTTGCTGCATCGATCGCTTTTTCAATTCCTCCACAAAAATCAATGTGATTATCTTTAATTAAGATCATATCAAATAATCCGTAGCGATGATTGGCCCCGCCTCCAAGAACAACTGCCCATTTCTCAAAGAAACGAAATCCCGGTGTGGTCTTACGGGTATCAATCACTTTCGTCTTTGTTCCCGTGCATAAAGACTGCAAATAATTTGTTTTTGTGGCAATACCACTCATCCTTTGCATTACATTCAGTACTAATCTTTCGGTACTTAATAATTTACGCGTGTTTCCTTCAACAGTGAATGCGACCTGCCCTTTCTTTACTTTTTCTCCATCTTTGATCACGGCTTTGAATTTGATTTTATTGTCTGCCTCCTTAAAGATAAGTTGAGCTGCTTTTACTCCGGCTAGGATCCCGTCTTCTTTGATCTTCAGTTCCATTTTTCCCTTGTGTGAAAGTGGAATTGTGGAAAGGACTGTATGATCACCATCACCAACATCCTCCTTAAAGCCATTAGAAATGAATTTTTTCAGATCAAAATGTTTGGCGTGAAGTTTTACGAAATCACTCATTGTAATTTTCTATTCGGAGCTGAGTAACGAGATTTCTTTTGATAAGAATGGAAACTTTGAATTTTCCGTTTGAAGTTTCCATGCTTCCGTTGATGTATTGCGCGCTATTGTTGCTGCTTGCGCTATTTCCGGTTGTAATAAAATTCTTTACACTGTGTTTTTCAAAAAAGAAATTAAGGTTGGCTTCCGCTTGAGCTTTACTTAACACATCTTCCTGATTGATGATCTTGATGGAGACCCTGTCGTCAAAATATTTCACCAGCTCACTTGCCTTTCCCGACTTGAGGGCAGCGATCACATCTTCATTCACATCGGTCGTTGAGAATAACAGCCCGAAGAACAAATAGAACATATAAATACTTAATTTCATTTGGTCATACAAAGTTAATGAATTTTTCGCATTTTTATAGCGAAAGGATAACAAGACATCCTGCCAAAATCCTTTAAAAAGAACAGAACCCATGAAGATAGTATTGCTGCAGATCGACAAAACGCAAGATGATTACCTGGAGACAGGTATATCCATTTATTCAAAACGCCTAAAGAATTACACATCATTCGAAGTCAAAACAATAAATATGCCAAAATCCGTGAGGCAAAGATCTGTTCCCGAACAAAAGTTGGAAGAAGCCAAGAAGATCCTCGAAGAAATTAATAAAGAAGATCTTCTTATTCTCCTCGATGAGAAGGGAAGAGAGTTCACTTCAGAATCTTTTGCCGCTTACATCACCCAAAAGAACAATGCTTCATTGAAAAGAGCTGTGTTTCTCATTGGGGGACCTTTTGGCTTTGACAGATCTGTATATGAAAGGGCAAACGAGAAAATAGCCCTTTCTCAAATGACCTTTTCTCATCAAATGATCCGTTTGTTCTTCACAGAACAGTTATACAGAGCCTTCACCATCATTAAAGGTGAAAAGTACCACCACGTTTAAGCGTTAAATTTTGCCAAATTCAATCATTCAGCAATTTCGTCGCTTTTTTTAGGACTTTTGTCAGACGAGAGTCAACAATTTTAATGCCTACTTTTCGTTAGAATGTCAGCGAAAATCTGTTATCTTTGTCCTAATGAAAATTGTTAAAGGCTCGGGCTTTATTCCCGGCGAGCTTCTTGCCAAGATCAACTCACCACAGGACCTTAAAAAATTAAAGGAAGACCAACTTGTTCAGCTTTCAAATGAACTAAGACAATACATCATTGACCTTGTTTCAGTTAAAGGTGGTCATTTTGGTGCCTCTTTAGGTGTTGTTGAATTGACCGTTGCGCTTCATTATATTTTTAATACTCCCGAAGACCAGTTAGTATGGGATGTTGGACATCAGGCTTATGGTCATAAGATACTTACAGGCAGAAGAGATGTTTTTCATACGAATCGTGTTTACAAAGGAATCAGTGGCTTCCCGAAAAGAAGTGAAAGTGAATACGACACCTTTGGTGTAGGGCACTCTTCTACTTCCATCAGTGCTGCATTGGGAATGGCTGTTGCGAGCAAATATGCCGGAAAGAAGGATAGACAACATATTGCAGTGATAGGAGATGGCTCAATGACGGCCGGTCTGGCCTTTGAAGGATTGAATCATGCCGGTGTTGAGAATGCCAATCTTTTGGTGATCCTCAATGATAATTGCATGAGTATCGATCCCAATGTGGGAGCTTTAAAAGAATATTTAACTGACATTACCACTTCACACACGTACAATAAAACAAAGGATAAGATCTGGGAATTGCTTGGGAAAATAAGCAAGTTCGGACCAAATGCGCAAGAGATCGCAAGTAAGGTTGAAAATTCGATCAAGACAGGATTACTGAAACAATCCAATTTGTTTGAATCACTTAAGTTCAGGTATTTTGGACCCGTAGACGGACATGATGTACAGCGCTTGACGCGTGTTTTGGCCGACCTGAAAGATATCCCTGGCCCAAAACTTTTGCACGTGCTCACTAAAAAAGGGAAAGGTTATAAATTCAGTGAAGAAGGAAATGAAACAGTTTGGCATTCGCCTGGATTGTTCAATAAAGATACTGGGGAGATCATAAAAGTGGTTCCGAAAAGTCCACAACCTCCAAAATATCAGGATGTATTCGGGCATACCATGGTGGAATTAGCAGAGAAGAACCCGAAGATCTTCGGAATCACACCTGCTATGCCTTCTGGTTGTTCATTGAATATAATGATGAAGGTTATGCCGGACAGAGCCATTGATGTTGGAATTGCAGAACAGCATGCGGTAACATTCAGTGCAGGATTAGCCACACAAGGACTGGTTCCTTATTGCAATATTTATTCTTCTTTCATGCAGCGTGCCTATGACCAGGTGATCCATGATGTGGCATTGCAGAATTTGAAAGTGATCTTTTGTTTGGACAGAGGAGGAATTGCTGGAGCTGACGGACCAACACATCATGGTTCTTTTGATCTCGCGTATTTCCGTTGTATTCCCAACATGACAGTGAGTGCGCCGATGAATGAAGAAGAATTAAGGAATTTGATGTACACGGCGCAGTTGGAAGAAGTGAAAGGACCGATCAGTATTCGTTATCCAAGAGGGAATGGTGTGATGGTAGAATGGAAAACCCCATTCAAAAAGATCGAAATAGGAAAAGGAAGAAAAATAAAGGATGGCAAAGAGATCGCCATTTTATCTATAGGAACAGCAGGAAATCTGGTGACAAAAGCATTGAATATTTTAGAAACAGAGAAGATCAATGCAGCGCACTACGATCTGCGTTTCGTCAAACCACTGGATGAAGAATTACTTCATGAAGTATTTGCTAAGTATGAAAAAGTGATCACGGTTGAAGATGGATGTGTAATGGGTGGAATGGGATCTGCAGTAATAGAATTCATGGCCGATCATCAATACCATTCTCAGATTGTAAGATTAGGAATTCCTGACAACTGGGTAGAACACGGGGAGCCGTCACAGCTTTATGAAGAGTGTGGTTATTCCCCAGAAAAGATCGCAGAAGCAGCGATCAATATGATTAAAACGAAGAAAGTGATAAAAGCAAAGGAGGCTTAATTGAAATGGAAAAGTTTAAGATCACAGTAAAACTGAATTGCAATGCGAAAGAGGTATTCAAAGGCTGGCTGGATAATAAAATGCATGCTGAATTCACTGGTGGAGCAAAAGCAAAGATCAATGCAAAAGAAGGTGGAGAGTTTACTGTATACGATGGATATATCAGTGGCAGCAATGTAGAGATCTTCCCTTATAAAAAAATCGTTCAAAAGTGGAGAACCACTGAGTTCGATAAGAATGATGATGATTCAATCGTAGAATTGATATTTACGCAGAAAGAAGATCATACTTTGGTGGCGCTTTCTCATAGTAACATTCCGGATGGACAAGGAGATCGTTATAAAAAAGGCTGGAAAGATTATTATTTCAGCAACATGAAGAACATCTTCGATAATTAATTGGATTATGGCTAAAGAAACGGTTTTAAGATGTTCATTATGTAATCGCGATAAGAAGGAAGTGAAGATCCTGATCGCGGGTATCAATGGTCATGTTTGTGACAATTGCATAACACAGGCCTATAGTCTCATCAAAGAAGAAAATTCCGGCGAACAAAAGCAGCACATTCAGCAATCTCTTAATCTGCTAAAGCCAAATGTGATCAAGCAGAAGCTGGATGAATATGTCATAGGGCAGGATGATGCCAAAAAAGTTTTAAGTGTTGCTGTATACAATCACTTCAAGAGAATAGCACACGCTGCTAAAGAAAATAAAGAAGAAATTGAAATAGATAAGAGTAATCTGATATTAGTAGGAGAAACAGGAACGGGAAAAACATTATTAGCAAGAACCATTGCAAAAATGCTGAATGTGCCTTTTTGCATTGCTGATGCAACAGTACTAACAGAAGCAGGATATGTGGGAGAAGATGTAGAAAGCATTTTAACACGTTTGTTACAAGCGGCAGATTATGATGTAGCTGCTGCCGAGAAAGGCATTGTTTTTATTGATGAAGTAGATAAGATCGCAAGAAAAAGTGATAACCCAAGTATCACAAGAGATGTAAGTGGAGAAGGAGTGCAACAAGCCATGCTGAAATTACTGGAAGGAACTGTTGTAAATGTTCCCCCTCAGGGTGGAAGAAAACATCCCGATGCAAAAATGATCGCGGTTAATACGAAGAATATTCTTTTTATCTGCGGTGGAGCTTTTGATGGAATAGAAAAGAAAATTGCTACTCGTTTAAATACGCAATCCGTTGGATACAGTGCCAGTGTACATCAAGAGAAAGTGGATAGAGAAAATCTATTGCAATACATTTCACCTCAGGATCTGAAAGCATTTGGTTTGATTCCCGAATTGATCGGACGTTTACCGGTTCTCACATATCTGAAACCATTGGACAGAGATGCATTACGCCAGATCTTAACAGAACCAAAGAACGCATTGATCAAACAATACATTCATCTTTTCAAGATGGAAGGAACAAAACTTGAATTCGAGGAAGCTGTTTTGAATTTGATCGTTGAAAAAGCCATCGAATTTAAATTGGGGGCTCGTGGTTTGCGTGGAATTTGCGAAGCCATCATGACGGATATAATGTATAGTTTACCTAGTGATGAGAAACAGCCAAAAACCTTTACGGTAACTCTGGATTATGCTTTGGAAAAACTGAAGTCAGCCAAGTTGAGTCACTTGCATGTTGCCTAAAAAGAACTCCGTATTCTTTTTTATTTTCTGTATTTTTATCCAAAATTATTTAGTATGAATTTCTCTGACTACCATTTCACCGTTACCGATCGTTTTGTAAAATACGCAAAGATCGATACGCAATCAGATCCGAACTCTCCTGCTTGTCCAAGTACTGAAAAACAAAAAGATCTTGCCAAAGTGTTGGTTCTGGAATTAAAGGAAATGGGAATAAAAGATGCCGAAATGGACGAACATGGTTATGTGTACGCCACCATTGAAAGCAATACAAGTAAAAAAGTTCCAGTGATCTGTTTCTGTTCTCACATGGATACTTCCCCTGATTGCAGCGGAACCAACGTCAATCCCGTGATCCACAAAAATTACAATGGAAAGGACATTGTTCTTCCAAATGATAAAACACAAGTGATCCTTGCTTCTGAGCATCCGGCATTGGCTGAGCAAATTGGACAAGATATAGTAACCGCTGATGGAACGACTTTATTGGGAGCAGATAATAAAGCCGGTT
>DAORJH010000119.1:0-7145 GCA_035438925.1 Bacteroidia bacterium
ATTATGTGAATCTGGTGACGGGACTAGGATTTGAATGGAGAAGATACATGCTGGATCACAAAACAACTTTGAATCCTGACAGTAGTTTCGTTGCAGGAAAGATCGATAGCACCAACACTTTCTCCTATAACAAGAATCTGTTCAAGTCAACTTTGATACAAGTGCCACTGTTGCTTGAATTCAACACGAGTAAAAAGGCGAATAAGAGTTTTCATATTGCTGTGGGTGCAGTTGGCCAATTCATGATCAATGCCAAGACAAAACAAATACTGGAAAGTAAGGGAGATGAATTCACCAAGATACACAAGGATACATATAACATGATGCCCTGGAGTGTGAAGGCGCATGCTTCGCTTGGATACAAGAATTTTACAGTCTATGGGGAATACAATATCACGCCACTATTTGAATCAGGAAAGGGACCACAGTTGTATCCTTTTGTTGCCGGAGTGAGATTGATCGCATTCTAAAGGAATTCATCAAGTACAAATTAATTCGTGTTCTAGGTTTGGTAAAAAGATCCTCCCTGCTGCAAGGGAGGATCTTTTGCTTGCATGAGTTTTAAAATTTTGATTATTTAAAAAGTAATTCATCCAATTTCTGTTGATCTCTGAATGAACAAACATGTGATTTTCGGTATACTTTAATGGGTTGAAATTTGACTTTCAGATCCTTTGCCCATTTGCAATAAATTAAAAATCGTTTTAGCTGATAATTCTCTCTTATTCTTAACATTCTCATCGCATTTCCTCGATCGTATTTAATTATCTTCACGTTCCGAAAAACCCTAACATGAAAAGAATTTTACTTCTGCTTTTTTCCTTTTTATTCGCATTCGCATATGCGCAGGATCTGCTGGTTGAAAATATATACAACAGTTCTTTCAAGAAGGCTTATGTTTTGAATCCAACGGTTCCGAAAGGAATTTTGGAAGCTGTTGCTTTTACGCAAACTCGTTTTCAACACATCAATTCATCTACTGAGGAAAGTTGCATGGGTTATCCTCGTACCTATGGCATCATGGGATTGGTACAGGATGGTAAGAATTATTTCAGGAATAATCTTTCCAAAGTTGCTCAGCTTTCCGGCTTCAGTGAAGCTGCTATTCAAAATTCTGCTGAAAATTCCATCCTTGCTTTCGCTGCTGCTTTTTCTGAACTCCAGCGTTCTAAAAATATTTATTCTCAAAACCTTCAGGATTATCTTCCCATTTTAATTGAGCTTAGTGAATTGCCTCTGAGCAATGAGCTGCAAAATGATTTTGCTATGAACGCTCACCTCTATCAGTTGTTCTGGTTCTTGAATCAAAGTCAGTTTCAGGAATCGTATGAATTTCCTACTTACCAATTGGATCTGGAAGAGATTTTCGGATCGAATGCGAAAGTACTTGGTGCTAAAAATATTTCCATAACTAACAAAGATATCAAGGGTAATGGAAATGCTTACAAGGTTTCACAAAACTTACAACTTTTTTCTTCTCCGGATTATCCTTCGGCAATCTATGATCCTACTACTTGTAATTACAGCAACAGAAATGGTGTTGTCATATCTGCCGTCACCATACATTTCGTACAGGGTTCTTATGCAGGATGCATCTCCTGGTTCAAGAACTGCAATGCAAGCGCCTCTGCTCATTACGTGGTGCGCAGCAGTGATGGACAAGTAACACAAATGGTCCTTGAAAGTTTAAAGGCTTGGCATGTGGGCAGTGAGAATCCATACACTGTGGGAATAGAACACGAGGGGTATATCAATAATATTTCCTGGTTCACCAGTGCTATGTACAATTCTTCGGGCGCTTTAACGCGTGATATATGCAATAGCAATGCCATCAATAAACTTCGCACCTACTATGGTCCGGGTTGCAGTGGCAGTACTTCTCAATGTTTGCAAGGGGCCTGTGTGAAAGTAAAGGGACATCAAATGTATCCGAATCAAACACATAATGATCCGGGTCCGAACTGGAACTGGGAGAAATTTTATAAGATCATCAACAATTCTTACAGCATAACTGCTACCTATACAACCGTTAGTGGAAATTTTTATGATTCAGGTGGACCGGCAGCCGATTATTCAAGTGATGAAAGAAAGTTCTGGCTTTTCACAAGGCCCGGTACAAACAACATTACCTTAAGTTTTAATACGTTCAATATTGAAAATAATTTCGAACATCTTTTCATTTACAATGGAGGCAGCATCAATTCTCCTCTTATTGGTGATTTCACAGGTACTGTTAATCCCGGTCCTGTCACATCAGTGAATGATAGCATCTTGGTTGAATTCAGAAGTGATTGTGGAACCACTGCGCCGGGCTGGTCAGCGAATTTCATCATGAACGGAACAGTAGTGCCAACTCCATCAGATAACATTGCGCCGGTAACAACGATCAACACAAATAACTATTGGAAGACAGCTCCTTTTACAGCGACAGTTACAGATGCAGATAACATAGGAGGAAGTGGGGTACAGAAAGGCTATTATCAGGTGATTGATTTTAATGGAACGGAGTGGAGGGCAAATGCTGCAAAAGGATTCTTTGCTGATAATTTTGATAATGCGATACACCCGGAATGGACAGTTAAAACAGGAACCTGGAATGTGACCGCCAATTCATTGGTGCAGACAGATGAGCTAAGTGCCGGAGCAGCAAACACCAATATTTATGCAGCCCTCACACAATCATTGAGTAATCGCTATCTCTATCAGTTTCTCGCCAAGTTCGAAGGAAGTGGTGCTTCGAGAAGAGCAGGATTTCATTTTTTTGTAGATAAGCCGGATAGTACGAATAGAAATAATTCGTATTTCGTTTGGTTCAGACTCGATGATCAGAAAGTGCAGATCTATAAAGTGGTGAATAATGTTTTTGGCGCGCCGAAGGTGGATATTCCACTTGCTTTTACGGCAGGACAATGGTATGACATCAAAACAATTTACGATCGCATCACAGGTAAGATCACGGTTTACTGGAACAATAGTCCCATTGCCAGCTGGACCGATCCGAGTCCTTATAGCAACGGAGATTATATTTCATTCAGAAGCGGTAACTGTAAATTCAGTATTGACGAAATAAAAGTGTATCGTTCACGTGCCAATGCTGTTTTTGTTCCGTTGGGAACAGCGCCACAAGATGAGTTAAGGTACCAGAATCCGAATTCATTTACCTATGCAGGAAAAATAAAATCGATCTGTCAGGATTCAGCAGGTAATTTATCTTCGATAACGTATGAGAATTTGAATGTGGACTGGTCAGCACCTTCGAACGTACCATTCGTGAATGATGGATTAATTATGGATCTAGATTCAGTAAAGACCTTGAACACATTGAGTGGAAGCTGGCAAGTTTCTTTGGATCAGCATTCCAATGTTGCAGATTATCTTTATAGCATAGGAAGTTCACCAGGTTTAAATGATGTGTACAACTGGACCAGTAGTTTTGGTTCTAATTCAGTTTCAGTAGGAGGATTGAATCTAATTCATCAGAATATTTATTATTTCAATGTAAGAGCTGAGAACGGTGCCGGACTACTGAGTGGTATCAGCAGTTCAGACGGGATAAAAGTAGATACGGTAGGTGCAGTGATAGGAGTAGAAGAGAAGTATGCACATCAATTACCAATAAAAATATTTCCGATTCCATTTAAAGATAAAATTGAAATAGAAATATTTGATAAAGAAAACTGCGTTTTGGATATGACAGATGCATTGGGCAGAAGAATTGAAAGGAACATTATTAGAAAAGAAACAGGGAATGGCATCAAATGGACGATCAGCACGGGAGATCTTGAAAATGGCATTTATTTCATTCGAAGAGAACAAAACGGCAAAACAAGCTTACACAAAGTGGTGAAATGATAAGTAATTCCAGAGACATCATGTAAAAACATGATTATCAATCAAATAGCTTAAGCAATGAAAATATTATATTTATAAATATTCTTTTTTATTCCCTAAAAATTTTTTTCATTTGCAGAAAATTAATTAAGCGCAGGTATGTATTGGACATTAGAATTAGCAAGTTGGCTGGAGGATGCTCCCTGGCCTGCCACAAAAGATGAGTTGATCGATTTCGCGATGCGTAGCGGTGCTCCGATGGAAGTGATAGAGAATCTTCAGGAAATGGAAGACGAAGGAGAAAGTTACGAGAACATTGAGGAGATCTGGCCCGATTATCCTACCAAGGATGATTTTTTCTTTAACGAGGATGAATTTTAAATTCATCACATTGGAGAGCCCTGCAGATGCGGGGCTTTTTCTTTTTAATAGTGATCAGTCGATCGATTTCCGGTTGAAGATGATGTATCCGAAATGGAAGAAGAAGGTAACAGGGTTCTGAAACTTATCATAGTAGTTGACACCCAAACTTAATGGCCCCACTGCGGTATTATAAACTAAACTGGCCATGCCAATGACAGGACGATAAAGAAAAGGAGAACTGTAAACAGCTTTGTGGTTTTGATCGGAAAGAATGGACTGTACCGGTTGAAACACATAAGCCTCCAAACGAATATCAAAACCTTTCGTAGGCGTTGTTACCAGTTTTAAACCACCTGCAAAATAGTTGTGTGCACGAAATGCATCAATGAAATAGGTCTGACTTTCGGGAATAGGATTGAAAGCAGGAGCTGATAGAATAGTAGCCTCGTAATTATGAAAGAAGCTTTGCGTGGAATATACCGCTTCACCGAATACACCCACTCTGAATCCCTTGAAAGGTTTTATATAACTGTCCAGTGTTAATTTCATTTGCAACCAAACCGGACGAAGTTGATTTTTATACGCAATTGTATCCAGGCTTGTGTTGCCGGGTTCGTAACTTTCTCTTCCCTCCATTACTCTTGCCCTGGCATTTACAAGCGTACCATCAGTTGCATACATTTTTCTGTTCTGCGTATTCAATTTGTAATTGGCTTGCATGTACCAATAGTCAAAAAAGGTCTTATCAGTTGTATCGGTTATTTTAAATTGATCTGTCTGATAATACAAATTGCTCCACTCAGTAATACCACCGGCTACATTGAATTGAGAAATATTTCCAACCGGAACTCCCACTTTTATTTCACCAAAACGATCCTCTTGTATCAAATAAGCGGGTTTTTCAAAGATGTAGAAGAGAGAACTGCTGCTGTAATAATCCCATCTTGAAAAAGTGAAGGAGGGTTCAATGTAAAAGGGAATACGTCCCGGAAAATCAAAGCGCAATCTGGAGTAACTTCCTGAATAGAGTTTGCCTAAATAACCGTTACCATAAGCGCTGAAGCCAATTCTGCCAAGATGATTGTATTGAAAACCAAGAAAAGCTTCTGAGATCGGACGGTTTGAAAGTAATGCTCCGGCATCAATGTAAAATGGTTTTTCTTTTTTCCCGTTGAGATGAAGCGTGTAAACGTTGTTACTGTCTTTCACTACAGTTGGAAACATATTTTTTATCTGATTATCACTCATCAATCTGAAATATCTTTTCTTGAGTTGTTTCAAGGTGAAAGACTTGTCACCAAACTGAAGACTTTTTCTGATAAAACGTTCTTGTCTTGAATTAAATCCATTGATGGTAATGTCGGTGAAACGTATCTCTTCCGTTTTCCTATATCCTTTGAATCTTTCTCTTTTAGCAGCCAATTCTGTTTTGTTGATCGTGCGATTAAGATCTTTTTTGATCTGAGGTATCATACGGATAGTAGCTGCATAGCCACTGTCGATCAGTCTTTTTGCATTATTGAAATTGAAGGTGTTCACCTTACTCCAGGGCTCTATGAGAATACCTTTTTTTGTTAAAGTATCTCTGTTCGACTGATGCATCATTAAATTTCGTAGTTGCATATACAGATCATCATCATCCGGCGTTCCGTTTCCTTCTGAAACATTGGAACCGATGATCAGGTCAGGCGCAAATTCCTTTTGCATTACATCTGAAGGAAAATTGTTATAGAGTCCACCGTCAAATAATAGTTTGCCATTCACTGAAACCGGACGAAGATAGAATGGATAACTCATGCTGGCCCTTAAAGCAAGAGGAAGATCACCGGATCGGAAGAGCACCGATTTTTTTTCAGCCACATCCGAAGCAACACAGCGAAAAGGGATCATCAGGCTGTCAAAGTTATTTCCGCTTTTACCTGAAATACCTGAGAAGGTCTCCATCAAGTAATAATCAATGGGAACAGAGTTGATGACATTAGTTGGAAGATTTTTAAGATAATTGTCTTTTAAACTGAACTTAAAAGTGATCCAGGATCCATAATCTTCCCTATCCTTCAACATATAATCGTATTTAACCGGAAGATCTCCTTTTGTAATAGTCTGAAAAAAGTTTGCTTCTACAATAGCTTCAATCTCTGATGGGGTATAGCCACTGGCATAATAAGCTCCCACTAAGGCACCAATTGATGTACCACTGATATAATCAACAGGAATGTCGTTCTCTTCCAGAGCCTTTAATACTCCCACATGACTTAAACCACTGGCACCACCACCACTAAGTACCAGACCTATTTTTTGTGCTGATACAGGTAAGTGAAAAGCGATCAGGAGCAGAAAGAAAAGACTAGATCTTTGTTTCAGTTTTAATAGCATTTATCATTACAAAAATACGTTTTATCTAAAAGAATGACAGTAATTTAAGACTTTTCCATGATAAGCCCCTTAGAAGTAACGGATATAAGCCCTTTTTAGAGCGAAATTCACCCAAAATGAAGTTCATTGGATAAATTTAAATAATTATCTTAGCCAGCACTTAAAGTTGTGGTAAAATTTATACTAAAGAAATTCTTTTATGGAGTGGTAGTTCTTTTTGGAGTTATTACAACTATTTTCTTTCTGTTTAACGTTTTACCTGGAGATCCGGCAACGGTGATGCTTGGTCAGCGGGCCAGCAAGGAAGCAGTGGAGGCAGTTCACCGAAATCTGGGAACAGATAAACCAATTCCAATTCAATACCTGCATTATGTGAACGATCTTTCTCCGATCTCTATGCACAATTGGGAGAACAATAGAAGTCTGATCTTTCTTAATCCTGAAAAATATTCATGGAAACCTCTTTTCAAGATCGGCAAAGACAAAGTCATCGTCTTTAAAATGCCTTATTTGAGAAGAAGTTATATCACTAACAGAAACGTTTCTGAGATCATTGCCGATACTTTACCTGAAAC
>DAORJH010000120.1:0-7117 GCA_035438925.1 Bacteroidia bacterium
ATCTCTCTTGGAAAGTATAGGATGTTCTATTTCTCCAAGATCTTTTTTCAATCTGAATTTCTCAATAGTGGTGAAAATAATTCCTCCTCCGTCTGTTTCCAACAAGGCTCTCAGGTCAGCAGTGGTATCAGCGTGTTTTACTTCACCCACAATATCCTTGCACAAAATAAAATTTTCGTACAGTTGTTTATCCAAATCGTTGCGATCTACCTGAATGACCAAAGTAGGATTCTTCAACTCCGCCATTTGTCGAAGGATACCGCTGTAGATGGCCATGGAAATACTTTTACCGGAACCTTGTGTGTGCCAAATGACTCCGATTCTTCCATCACCAATGGGCTTGATGGCCTTTTTTGTTCTTTCCACTGCAAAGTTCACTCCGAAATACTGATGATACTTGGCTCCTTTTTTAATGAGCTTGCCGTTGTGATCTTCAAAGAAAATAAAGTACTTAAGGTATCGAAGCAATCTTTCTTTTTCAAAAAGACCGTGCAAGAGCGTGTGCAATTGAAAATCATTATCATCAACGATTTCCATTCCATTGATGGACTTCCAGGGAGCGAACCACTCCATTGTAGAATGAAACATTCCATGAAGTGCTGTTTTACCATCGCTGAGAATGGTGAGGGCATTGTAATCAAATAACTGTGGAATCTCTTGCCTATAATGCTGTATTTGATTGAAGGCTTCGTTCTCGGTAGTATCGTGATTGAACCAGTTCTTGAATTCAAAAAGCACCAGTGGTAAACCGTTGATGTAAATAATAAGATCAGGTATACGAGGAGTACGACCGGCAATCTTCAATTGATTGATACAAGTGAATGTATTGTTTTGTACTTCTTCAAAATCAATAGCGTAAAGATGTACGGCACATTCCTTGCCTTTTTTATCCTTGTAGCTGAAATCAATCCCCTTTTGAAGTCTTAGGTGAAACTCTCGGTTGCGGTAATCCGCATCTGTGCTGTTGTAATTGGTAAACTCCTTTACTGCTTCGTTCAATGCTGACTCAGGTAAATCAGTATACTTTTTATGAAGAAAAGCTTTGAGTTCATCTTCTAAAATGACAGAACGGAGATCACGTTGCATATCCGGACCAAAAGCAAAAGCATAGCCCATCTTTTGCAACCATTCAATGGCAGCCATCTCAACATGATATTCTTTCATCTCTGTCATACCAGTTATTTAACCATTTTTTCTGCATCCTTTACCCTTATCTCCCCGCTTATTAGTTTGGGGAGGAGGTAGTCGCGGGTTTGTTTGAGTAGAATTGATTCTTGAGTATTTTCGTGAATTGCCATGAAATAACTCATTATTTTATCATTAAAATCTCTAATTACATTAATGTTTGGCTTTGCTACTTTAAGCAATAAAGTTTCTTTTGGTTGTGCTCTTTGATGTGAGTTGGATGTTCCAGTTGCTTGACTTAACAAAGAGTCAAAGAATTCATTTGCTCGTAAAAAGCAATTTAAATATCCAAAATAAACTTCATCCAATGGAATATAGTTCATGAACTCTGTTGAACTGATACATTCATAATCTGTACTTGGAAACACTGTCCAAACTCTCCTGATCTTGGGATTTAATTTTGATACTAAAATAGTTTCAGTTGTAATCTTGGTTTTGTTACTAGCTATACTAGAGCCCAATTCTAACTTCGCCACATTTGAATCATCGAAAGAAGGCAAACTATAATGATAATATAAGTTATTTGGATTGTTGAATGGCTTTGACGATTCGGTGTTGATTGAAGCGATTTCTTTCAACTCAATCATTTTCCACCCCTCCGGTATCATGCCCATCTCACTCTCCACAAACCTTCCGTTTTTGAATGGTCCAAAATCTACGAGCCAATGCTTATAAAGTGCCATTGCCATTTCCTCCAGTGTTTTGTTCATTTGTAGGTTGAGTTCGATTTTGTCGTCAAGGATGGAGAGGATTTCGGCGATGGATTCCTGCTCTGAAAGTGGAGGAAGGTTGATGTCAATGTTTTCAAAAGTAGAAGTAGTAATACTATCAAATACCGATCCATATGCATTTGATCTTACTTGATTAATATTGTAATTAATTAAATAATAAAGAAATCTGTTTGTTGTCAATTCTGGTTTGGCATTTATTCCATAGCAAGATTGGTTAAATGACATGTCTCTTCCTAATTCGGATAAAACACCTACCGTCCCACGGGCAGAAATAATTAATTGTCCTTTCTTCAGGATCTTGGCACTACTATTTTTCAAACCTAACTCCGTAATTTTTTTCTCTGTATTATAGACCCTTTTTTGTCCGTTATTAAAATCCACAACTGACAACCAAGGAATATCACCATCCCAATATTCCTTGATGGAAGTTTTAGGAGTGCCACCACCGATTAATTCGATAACATCGTTGAGTTTATATTTATGCCAATGGTTCTTCATTTACAGATATTGGCGTGGGATTAGGAATTGGTTAATGTTTTTGTGTGCGGTAATAGAACCCATATCTATTCCAAAACTATCACGAATCAATTCAACGTTTGGATCAAGGTCTTGATAGATTACGCGCATGTGCTCTTTCCTTTCAACCTTTAATGCCTCCATGAGTTTTCTATCCACATCCAAGTTAAAACCAGGGAAGGAATAGCCGACCACAATTAGCACATTTGTTGCTCTCATTATTTCAATTGCCTCTTCAATGGCTTTCTTTGAAATTGAATTTTCTTCCCATGCAAATGTCATTCGTTCATTGATATTAATTTTATCAATTTCAACAGAATTAAAAACGAACATTAATGCGGCGAATGCATCCACAAACTCCTTTTTTCCCTTGATCCTTTCATACAATGAATTTATACCGCCATTACTTGCAATATCAAAGGCCCCTGCAATCCCATTCAGATGAATCATATTGAACGGAGTGACCAACTTATTACCCTTCACTGCTGGATAAATTTTGTATTGCTCAAAAGTTTGTTGGAAATCTTGTGATCCAGAGAATAACTGTAAACCTGCCTCAAATTGTAGGTCATAGTTCCAAGTAAGAAATTTGAAATTTGAAGGTAAAACAATTTTATTATCACCCTTGCTCAATAAATTTGCTAATAAACCAACATACCTCTGATCTTGAAAGTCCTTCTGCATCATTTGCCCTTGATTGACAACGACCTGATCCTCGAAAATGTGTCGTCCAGGCCACTCCTGCCACATTACAAAAATTATTCCGAGTGCTAATTTCAAATCTGAGAGTTCTTGATCTCTATCTTGTAGAAACAACATTCTCGCATAAGTGTCAAGTGTCCCATACTTATCTATTGCACTTAGCATCCTTTTGAGATTTTTCCTGAACTTACCTGTTGCACCTTTAGTTTCAGAAGTTTCTCTCGCTTCCAACTGACTAAGTCTAGACTCAACGATATGATCAAATTCAATCAAAGCTCCCTTAAACTGTGTCACAGTGGGCACAGCCATTGCACTTGCACCGGCACCAAATAGATAGGTTATGTTGAATTTGTTGGGCGAGTTCATTCTCTGAATTTAATGTTATACTTATCTTCAATATGTTTCAATAGCGCTTCCGATGTTTCATAAAATCGATCTCCAATACCATCAAAGAAATAATATTCGCAAAACTCATCTTCAATATATGTGTTTAATGTTGTATCTAATTTAAACTTTTCAAACTTTGTTTTTTTGGCTTTACTAACATATTCTTTACGATCGTCTTCCGACTTCTTGAAATCAATGAATAGAATTGGGGGATTCCGTTTTTGTAAAATATTATTGATATGTTTATCTCCAAAACCATATCCTATCACAATCATTAGTTCTGCATTCGCGATATCAAATGACAACATATGAAAAAATGACATGAATGGATCATATGAAATCCGCGTTGCTTTATTATATCCTGATATTATTGGAGTAATTATTACAGGATCATTTGATGTGTCATAGTCTGAGAATTTATTTATATCCTCATATGTAATTGCCTCTCCATTGGATGTTTTTCCTATTTCGCTTTTCTTCAAATCTATTGTCCAATTAATACATCCGTGCAAGTTGAAATGGCAATTTTGAGCTAAGCCAACTTCAAACATATATAGAATGAATTCCTTTCCAAATCTATCAAAGCCATCGCTGAAAGTTACCTTATTGTAGTATTTACTAATCCAATTATCATAATTTAATGAGTAAATCCTCCATAAGTTTTTGTTTGTTGGAAAACTATTTTCCATGAACTTCATAAATGAATTGAATCCTTTATTGTTCTCTTGATTTTGAAGCCTAGTGTTTAATTCGTTTGAAATTAGTTCAATGATTTTTAGGTATAGAAGTCTAATAAAATATCTAAGATTAATTTCCCTTTTCCTCGTTCCGCCTGCAAGGATCTCAATTTTATCCTTATATCGAATTAAAGTTTCGCTGAGTTCGTAAATCAGCTCTGGCTTTAATTGAACAATTGCAGGTTTCATGCCCTTATTATCTGAAGAAAATCTGCTGGCGTTATTTCCTCTATTATTACTGTAAGCATCAAATGGAACTAATACAGTATAGACTTCTTCGAGAAAATGAAGGATTGATTCAAAATTGACGTATGCTGATATCTTCTGTTCGAGTTCTTCTTTGGTGTTGTATTTTTCAAAGTTAGAATAGTGTGCTTTTAATTCGTCATAAAAATACTGACCTGGAGTTTTACCATTAATTTTGATTCCATTAAATTCAGCACTTTTCACCAAATCAGTTAAACTTTTTGTAGTAATAGCCAAAAAATCATTTGAAGCAGTAAATCCTGCACCAGTCAATATTAATATTCTATTTTGATTATTCTGATTTGCTCTCATTCCTTTATATGTTCCAATCGCTTCGCAATTTCTTCGGTGAGCAATTTGCAAAATGTTATGGCCAGTTCGCGAATTTCATTTGCAGTGAGTATCTGATGATATAGTTTAATATATTTTGTATCACTATATTTCTCAAAACTCATTATGTATTTGTAATCACCAAACTCAAGCATCAAGGCATTTCCTACATTGAACGTATTTATTCCGGCATCCTTGAATCCCTGCATTTCCAGTTCTAATTTGATGTAACTCATAATATGTGGGTGCTCACACACTTTATTGTACACCTCCTCAAACGTATGGTACCCAACCGGTCCGTACCACATTACGATCTTATAGCCTTCAAACATTTCGCCCAATTCTTTCTCTACAATATTTTCTATCTCTTTGTAAAATGGCTGAAAGAACTGAGTCATTATTCTTTGACTTGCCTCGCGACTTAATTTTTCCTGTACTTTTTCGTTTTTGAGGTTTCTTACAAGACCTTTGATCTTTTCGATATTGGTTTTCAGTGGTGATTCAATTATCTCCATTTCAAATTTGAGTTCCTTCTCCAACTCTTCAAGACTTGGAATCTCACTCTTTAACTCCTCCGGTAGCACTTTTCTTAATTCATATTCTGCTATTCCAAGCGGAGTTCCGAATCCTTTCAGGGAATACTCAACTATAGTTTTATTGGGTGTTTTACAAAGCAGGACTCCTATTGTTGGTTTATCTTCAGGGCCTCTTAATTGAGCGTCAATTGCACTTACATAAAAATTCAATTTACTGGCAAATTCCGGTTCAAATTCTCCGATCTTCAATTCAAACACAACGTAGCAATGAATCTTCGTATTATAGAATAAAAGATCAATGAAGAATTCTTTTTCATCTACTACAATCCTGTATTGGTTACCCGCGAATGTAAATCCACGACCCAGCTCAAGAAAAAAGTTCTTCATTTGAGCAAGCAATGCATTTTCAAGATCACGCTCTTTCATTTCCTCCGTGATTCCAACAAACTCAAATACATACGGATTCTTCAGCATTTCTATTGCCAAATCAGCTTGCGAAGCTGGCAGTGTGTGGTTGAAGTTTGTTATTGCTTTCCCTATCCTTGCATAAAGATTACTTTCAATTTGTAAAGAAAGTGCGTTCTTGGTCCAGCCATGTTCAATGCTCTTTTGCATATAGAACACTCGTTCCGGTATATCCTTAACTTTATCAATGAGAATAAGATTATGTGTCCATGGCAATTGTGCAGCCAGTAGTTGCACTTTTACATCATACTGATTATCAATACCTTTCAATTGTGCAACCGATGGTTGCACAATTAAGAAATCAGGATAAGACTCAGCAAAAGCTCTCATATACTTCACATTCCTAATGGAAAGCCCGGTAATATCCGGAAACTCCGACCTAAGATCGGCAACAAGTCGATCAATGATCTTGGATCCCCACCCCTCCTTTTTTTGTTCGGATATAATTACAGTGCCAATCTCCCAATATAATTCGAGGAGCTTCCGATTGAGAGTTTGAACTACACCAATCTTAGCAGATTTGATCTTCTGCTTTAACTCAGTTAATACATGACTATAATTGGATGGAGTATCACTCATACTTTAAAAATGATGGCATAAGGGTAATTGCGCAACAGCATGTTGCATAATTGTAACTTGCTTGATTAATATAGATCCATTTTCTCATCAGTTCAAACTATTCAAATTCTTTTCAATTCGTTTTTGTAACTCATTGCTTTTCGCAAACTGTTCCTTTAATGTGGATGTGAGCTCCTTCATCTTCACTTCAAAAGGCACATCATCCTTCTCGGCCTCTTCACTTCCCACATAAATGCCGGGAGTGAGTTTGTAATCCTGCTTCACAATCTCATCAAGACTCACCGTTTTGCAAAAACCGGGTACATCCTTATACTTTTGAGATTGCTTCGCTCCGCTTGCAATGATGTTACGCCAGGCATGGTAAGTAGCTCCAATCTTCTCAATTTCCGCATCCGTGAGAGCACGAAGTTTACGGCTCACCATTTCGCCCATCTTGTTTGCATCAATAAACAAAACCTCGTTCTTTCTTTCACGGTGTTGTTTGTTGCCCTTGCGGGTCTTGCTCAAGAAGAACAAGCAGGCAGGAATACCTGTAGTGAGAAATAATTTATCAGGCAATCTAACAATGCAATCGATCATTCCTTCGTTCACCATGTGTTCACGCACATTTTTTTCGCCTTTGGTATTGGAGGTCATGGCTCCGTTCGCCATTACAATGCCGGCGTTACCATTATTACTCAAATGATGCCACACCGATTGAAAC
>DAORJH010000121.1:0-7113 GCA_035438925.1 Bacteroidia bacterium
CTTATCATCTCTCTAAAATTTTCCTTCTTATACATTGCAGCAATTACATTCACGATCCTGCCGGCCCGGGTATCTGCTCCTTTCGCTGTGTAAATGTATCTGTGAAAATAATTTTTATGTGACAGAGGTAAACTTTCAAATTGCTTTTTAGCTATTGGCTCTTCATCCAAACAATCGAGCAGCTCCTGAGAAAACAAGGCTTCACTCTTATCAAGTGTAAAATCTATGCTGACGGTTGCGCCTTCCTTCTTGCCGATCTTTTTTCTTAATTCTGCATTCAGGGCAATGAGAAAGGTTCCGTTCTTGACAGGATAACAAACCAATCGCTCAACCTTTGTGTCGTCTATTTTACCCTTTATTCTAAACTCTCTTCTGTTCGCTAATTTTAATCTTGTCACAATGTCCAATGGCATGTCCACAAAGGTCCATCCGGTTTTTTCTCCTTTTGCGCCGTACTTTTGTATGGTAGCAATGAACTTGGGCAAGTGTAGTGTAGAATGAACTTTTAAATGAATTAACTTATACTTCTTTTCGCATTCTTCCAACTGGAATCTCCAGCTGCTCACGGTATTTCGCAACAGTTCTTCTGGCAATATTGTATCCTTTTTCTTTTAACTGTTCACAAAGCTCATCGTCTGTCAGTGGTTTTTTCTTATTCTCTGCCTCCACGAGATCCTTCAATATTCTTTTTATCTCACGGCTGCTTACTTCTTCTCCGCTATCCGTACTCATGCTTTCGCTGAAAAATGTTTTCAGCAAAAATGTGCCATACGGTGTTTGAACATATTTACTGTTCGCAACACGAGAAATAGTTGAAAGATCCAACCCTACTCTACTGGAAATATCTTTCAGGATCATTGGTCGGATCTTGCTCTCATCTCCCGTTAAGAAATATTCTTCCTGGTATTCCAGCAAACATTGAATTGTGAGCAGAAGTGTAGTATACCTTTGTTGCAAAGCCTCAATGAACCATTGCGCATTTTCTATTTTTCCTTTTATAAAACTGCTGGCTTCCTTTCCCCCCTTATCTTTGCTTTTGGAATATTGCTTTAGCATTTCAATGTACTCCTTACTGATCTTCAGTTCGGGCATGTTTCTGCTATTTAGACTCAACTCTACTTTTCCGTCATTCACACTTACAATAAAATCGGGCACCACTTCGCTCACGCCAAGATCCTTGCTGTCGGAATTTCCCGGTCGCGGGTTCAGGTGCTTGATCACATCCATGATCTCCTTTAATTCTTCACTGTCAATATTTAATTTCTTCAGTATCTTTTCGTAATGTTTTCGTGAAAATTCATCCATGTGATTCTTCACAACTTCAATGGCCTGAAGTACGTCTTTTGTCTTTTCTGGTTTTCTGTTTAACTGAATTAGCAGACATTCCTGCAAATTAGCGGCGCCGATACCGGGAGGATCCAGTTCATGAATGATGGAAAGCACTTTCTTTACTTCGTTTACATCCGTGGTGATGCTGTTGTTGAAGGCCAGGTCGTCCACGATCAGTTCAATTTCCCTTCTGATATATCCATCCTCGTCAATGCAACCAACAAGGTAAATAGCGATCATGTATTCCTGATCGCTCATGTTTCGTAATGCCAGTTGTTGCTCCAGAAGTTCACGAAAACCCGGACCTTCCACCACAACAAACTCGCGAGAATCATCGTCCTTGCCTTTGTTCACCACTTCGTATTTATACGAATCCAGTTCTTCTGCATCCATATAATCTTCCATCTCTACATCATTCTTCATTTCCACCTCTTGTGGATCTCCATTCTCATCCAGCTCTGCTTCACCCGCTTCATCATTGTCATATTGGTCTTCTTCCTGAATTTGTTCTGCATCTTCTTCCAAAGCCGGATTCGCCTCCAGTTCTTCTTTGATCCTTTCTTCCAGCGCGAGTGTTGGCAATTGAAGTAACTTCATCAGCAGTATCTGCTGCGGTAGCAGCTTTTGCGATAGCTTTAATTGCTGTGAATGTTTTAGTGACATGACTAATTGATGTTACAGAGGTAATAATTCTTCTTACCGCGTTGTACGACCAGGTATCTGTTATTGATAAGTGCGTCTGCTTTTATTACTTGCTCAGGAGCGCCGACTTTTTCTTTATTGATGCTAACTCCACCACCTTGTATCATTTTCCTTGCCTCGCCTTTACTTGGGAAGATCTTCGTCTTTTCTGCAAGAAGGTCCAGCACGCCGATGCCGTTTTCAAGTTCTATCCTGTTAAGGTTAAAAACCGGAACACCATCCATTACATCGTGAAAAGTGTCGTGATCCAACTTGGCAAGATCGTTGATTGTTCCGTTGAATAAAACGTTGCTGGCATTAATTGCAGATTCAAGATCGGCAATGCTGTGTACCATTTTTGTCATTTCTTCGGCAAGTGTTTTTTGTAACAATCTTTTTCCCGGATCTGTTTTATGAGTGGAAATGAGCTCTTCTATTTTTTCCTTTGGCAAAAACGTGAATATTTTAATGAAATTTTCTGCGTCCTCATCTGCTGTATTGATCCAGAACTGGTAGAATTTATAAGGTGAGGTTTTGGTTCTGTCCAGCCAGATGTTACCACTTTCTGATTTTCCGAATTTTGTTCCGTCTGCTTTTTTGATCAGCTGCGTTGTAAGTGCAAACGCTTCTCCCCCACCTTTTCTTCTGATCAATTCAGTTCCTCCGGTAATATTTCCCCACTGATCAGATCCGCCCAATTGAAGTTTACAGTTTTTGTTTACGAATAGATAATAAAAATCGAAAGCTTGCAATAATTGATAGCTGAATTCCGTGAAGCTCATTCCGTTCTCTAAACGATTCTTTACTGAATCTTTTGCCATCATGTAATTCACCGATATGTGTTTTCCGGCATCACGAATAAAATCAAGGAAAGAATAATTCTTCATCCAGTCCATGTTATTAACGAACTCTACACTATTCTTCTCAGAACCACTTTTCAAAAAATGAGCGAGCTGTTTCTTTATTCCTTCAATATTCTTGTTGAGGGTTTCGTTGTCAAGTAAATTGCGCTCTGCCGATTTTCCACTAGGGTCTCCAACCATTCCTGTTGCGCCTCCAATTAGGGCAATGGGTTTATGTCCGGCCTTTTGAAGACGGATCAGTGTTATGATCTGGGTAAGACTTCCCACATGAAGTGAATCGGCAGTAGGATCGAAACCAATATAGCCTGTTACCATTTCTTTGGCAAGCAATTCTTCCGTTCCCGGGATCATATCGTGTATCACGCCACGCCAGCGCAATTCTTCAACAAAGCTTTTAAACATATAGCATAAAGTTACAAATATTCTTTGTTTTCAGAAGGCCTGATAAGAATTGCCATTTGATAAATAGATTTTACTTTAAACATTATTATTTACTTTCGCATTATGTATATATACAACGTAACCGTAAACATAGCTGCAGACGTACATGATGAGTGGCTGAGTTGGATGAAGGAACAACATATATCAGATGTAATGGATACAGGATGTTTTGTTGATAGTCAGATCCTGGAAGTGCTTTATGTTGAAGATGAAGGAAAAACCTATTCCATTCAATACAAATTTCTGGATATGGGAGATATGGAAAAATATCAGAAAGAGTTTGCGCCAAAACTTCAGGCAGAACACAGTAAAAAATTCAAGGATAAATATGCAGCCTTCCGGACGATCTTGAAGATCGTTTAATTGATTTCACAAAAAATGCCGGCTATTAACCGGCATTTTCTGAACCAAAGCAAACAATTGCCTAACCCTTAATTAATCAATTGAAGCTCAATTTGTATATGAATATTAGTTCATTTTGAAGGGCGGGATCTTTCCGTCCTTCATCATCTGAAGACTTTTCTTTTTATGCTCTTCAAAGCTTCCGAAAGCAAGTGCATCCAACATTTCCTGACGGGTCATGTTTGGATTACCGAATTGTTTGCGAATGTCTTCTCCACAACGGTCTACATATTTTTCAAAATTCAAAGGAGCCCAAACATATTCTTTTTTGGTAACATCTTTTTTAATCTCAAATTCCTTTGGAAGCGTTCCTTCGATCTTAGCTTTGATCTCCAGGCCCTCGTATGATTTTGGAAGCTGACGATTATCGAACATGAATGGCTTACTCACCATGATAACGTGTTTTTTTCTCTTAGGGTCAATCATAGACAGACCTTCAATGCGCAAACCTTTCTTTTTCAGGCTTCCGTATTTACTCTCAAAATGTTTTAGTATCTCAAACATGGCTTTAGGAAATTGGGACTATAAAGGTACTTACAAATCTGTTAATAACTTTATTTTTTTCGACGAACAGAAAATGCTAAATGCGCTATATTCCCTTTAAGCTGTCAAAAGTCCACTAATAAATCTGTTCGATTTGTGTTATTTTTGTGTTAATTAGTTATTTATCAGTGGTTTGAAAAAGAGAGGCCTTGTTAATTTCTGCTATTTATATTAACGTTAAAAGCTGTAATAAAATCGTCAAACGCTAATTATTCGCTTTTGTAAACAAGCACATTGAAGATATATGGGCTCATTCTCTTGATCTGCTCTGTTCTTTTAAGGCCTTTCAGGGCCGGTTTTTTTGTGATGCTTAATACAGAATCTGCGCCTAAATTATGAATGGATTGTAATATTTCTGCAGATTTAATTGCAAAGCCTGTTGCTTCGGCACTACTGATCTTTCCTCTGATGACACCAATGATATTTCCATTTTCATCGCACAATGGTCCTCCACTGTTTCCGGGATTTACCGGAATAGAAACCTGATACATACACGTATCGTTGTTATAGCCGCTTAAAGAACTAAGAGCCCCTTCTCCGTAAACAATATCTTTTCTTGGATAACCAAGGGTGAATACTTTTTCACCTATATCATTTGTCTTTCCTGAAAACGAGAAAGGAACTTGCCAGTCTTTAACTGCATCTTGATCTTCGATCTTCAATACAGCTAGATCCAAATGCGAATCTGTTAAGATGACCTTTGCGTTTGTTCGTTGCATTGTGCTGTTTTCAACAAAGACACTGTCTGCCTCTTTGATCATATGCAGACTAGTAATAATATAGCCTGCGTTGTTGATCGCAAATGCACTGCCCTCTAAGTTGGCCGGTGCATACACCACTTTTTGTGAGCTGCGTGTAAGTCCCTCTACAATTCCTTCGTTAGTTGCTTTCAATTTAAGGCCAAGCTCTGTGATCTGATTGCTTTGTTGTTTAAAAAGATAGCCTCCTGTACTTAGAATAGCAATGGTACTTAACACGGCTATAGCTGCTGCGCTGGCGGCAACCATTGCTGTTCGTCCTGCGCGCTTTCCAAATGTTTCGGGTTGATGATGAATTGAAATGATCTTTGCCTGGCCACCGAATTCCTTTTCATGTGTTTTCTTTAGAAGATCCCTTATGTCCTTTACTTTTCCGTGATGTTTCACGGCTGTGATCAAAGCAGTGTGCTGATGAAATGCTTTTGCAAAAACCTCATCGTTATGAAGACGCTCTTCAAACTGAGCAGATTCCTGCTCATTCAATTTTCCCTTCAGGTAATTATCAAATATCTCCGTGTTTCTCATTGTTATTCTCTCTCTTCGTTATTGCTTTCAAAAAAATATTTTTTCAGTCGCTGTAAACATTTATACTTTTGATTCTTCGCGTTATCAGAATTTGTGTAACCAAACTTTTCAGCAATTTCTTCCATGCTAAGTTGCAGCACATAAAAATCCCTTATCAATCCGGCACAGGGCTCTCCAAGTTCCACTAAGCTTTTCTCTATTCTTTCAAAATCAAGCTCCTTCTTTTGATGAAGTGAAAGATCTTCTGTTACATCAACGATGTAACTTTCTTCCTCCTCCTTCATCAAGTATGTTCTGCCTTTTCTTTTCAATTGCTTCAACCAAAGTCTTTTTGCAACTGAATAGAGATAGGTCTGGAGCTGGCATTTCAATTCAAATCCCGGCTTCTCTGAATTCTCAAAAAGCACAATGATGCTTTCCTGGTAAATATCTGCCGCTTCGTCTGAAGATCCGCTATTGTTTACAACAAGTTTAAGAACGATATTATAGTACCTTTTATACAAAGCGCTTAATACTTCACTGTCTCCTTCACGCAAGCCTTGTAAAAACTGCTGATCCGTAAACTGCATCGCTGCTTTTGACATACCTGCTTTGTTACCCTTAATACTCATGTTCAATAAAGGTAACCTGTTTTTTTTGTTTTGGGGCGTGTACATATGTGTCCGTGTGTGGTTCGTTGTAAATTTAATCTCCTGTTATTCAGTGTAATACATGTATTTTTTAAAATAATAGGATATTCTCGGGTTACTTATTAAAGTACCAGGTATAAATGTCAAATTAAAACCAAACTAAAATGAAAAAAGTAATGTCAATTATCGCAGTAGCGTTGTTTACAGCAACTTTCGTTGCTTGCGGACCTTCTGCTGAAGAAAAAGCAAAAATGGAAGAGCGTGCAAAACAAGTTACTGACTCTATAGCTAATGCTATCAGTGCTTCAATGGCTGCTCCAACTGAAGAAGCAGCTCCTGCTGATTCTGCTGCCGCTGCAACTACTACTGCTGCTCCTGCTGAAGCAGGACACTAAGAACTTGTGTTTAGTTAGTTAGCTGATTAGCTCCACTGCCTATGGCGTGGGGCTTTTCTGTTTTATATCTTTTGCTTTCGGTTAATGAATCACGTTGTTCTATATCAACAAAGGAGGAAAAAAGACTCCTCTTTTATTAGAATTGATTTTGGCAAATTTCCAGCTTCTGCCAACGGATGTTAAAGTAGCGCTGTTCTTTTTTTATGTATTTTTGATATCCGATATTTACATTATGAAAAATCTCATTATAATTTCAGGCCTTATTCTTGCTGCGGCCTTTACTGCTTGTGGTCCACCTGCAGAAAGTCGCGAGTACATGCACAGCAGGGCAAAAACCATTTCTGATTCCATGGCCAATTTAATTCAGTCGGCTTTAGATGAAGCTAAAATGCCAACGGGAGCTCCTCCTGTAATTGCCGTGCCTGATACAGCGGCAAGCAAAACCGGCAGTGCGATTTCTTCTCCTAAATAATCAACAATGGAGAACACAGTAGAAAAGGTCATTGATGCTTTAAGATATGTTGACGATCCGGATCTTAAAAAAGAT
>DAORJH010000122.1:0-7090 GCA_035438925.1 Bacteroidia bacterium
TAGGATTCGGACAATTCTGTTGTCCCGGACAAGGCCAGGAACCCGGCGTGATCGGGAAATCCTGTCCCTGGTTACATCCTGCACATACCGACTGGTAGATCACTCCTCTTCTGTCAAATCGTGAAGTACCTCCGTCCACATGTTCCTGACTCACATTTCCTCCATAATAAGATCCAAATTTCAGGACATTTGCATTGGGCCCGAGTGCCATCAAATAAAAATCGAATCCATTGGGTGAGTTTTGATAAATAGCATTGGTCGTTGTCGGCATTCCGGATATAGGCGTTTGCGTGAGTATATTTCCACCCCAACCTGATAAATAGATACTGGCATCACAAACATCCACAGCAAATGCAGAAGGTGAGATATCGCAGCTGGATGTATTGCTCCCGAAAACTGTAGAGAAAATTTTGGTCGTTAAGGTTGTATTGTATTTTGTAATGAACTGGTGTGTATTCGCAACACTGTAAATGGGAGCGCCCACAATTGGCATGTTTCCGAGTGACTGTCCGAATACATGAGGCTCTCCGGCCACATTACAGGAAACGCAAAATGAATTGTCGTAAGAACCGGTTCCTATGTAGGTCGACTGAAGAATAGCATTACCTGCTGCATTTATCTTGCTTAAAAATCCATCCGATTTCCCGCCTTGAAATGTAGCTGCTTGTCCACCCGTAGTTCCAGGAAAATTATTACTGGTTGTTCCACCCGTGACATACACTTCCTGATTGGGTAAAACAAAAAGTCCATTCCCACACTCCATCAAACTTCCTCCTAAATAAGTACTGTAAAGAATATTTGTAAGACCTGAATTGAATTTAGCAAGAACAGCATCCTGCACCCCACCTAAGATTCCATCAATTGCATTCACCATTGGGATATCAGAAGATCTGGTAGAACTTACGATGTAAATGTTATTTTGATTATCAACCTGAATTTCTCCTCTGTAAGTATCACCATAGTTCGAAACAAGCGTATCATAGGCAGAAGTATTTGTTACGGAAGTTCCAGGCGCAGGAGACAAAGGAAAAACTATTGAAGTTGTAGCCATTAAATAATTCACACCATCATTTCCGGAGCCCCCGTAGAAAGTGGATCCAAGTAATGCATTTCCGTTCGCATTCAATTTGGCAATAAAAATGTCTGTTCCATTATAAAAAACAGATCCATTGCTGATGAATCCAATATTAGATCCACCATTGAAAGACTGATCATAACAACCGGCAACAGTTGGGAAATTGGTAGATCCTGTTGCGCCATATAAGCACAAATTATTGTTCCCGTCAACGATCAAACTCGAAACGATCTCCGTTCTGTCTCCCCCCAGATAGGTAGAAAAGATCAATCCGTTTCCAACAGAATTGTATTTAGTTATGTAAAGATCGGTGTTTCCATACTGTTGAGGTCCGTTGAAACTGTTTGTAATTCCCAATACAAAAGGATAACCAATATTAAAAACCGTTCCTCCGCTATACAAATTTCCAGCGTTATCAAAAGTGGCTGTCATTCCAAAATTGTCTGCAGTTGAACCTGCCTGCGCAGAGAAAACCAGAATAGGGTCAATGACCAGATCAAGATCCTCTCTGTAACCATCAGGAAATTCGAAGGACACGGTTTTGTTATCCAAACGGTATTTGCATTTCACTTCAGTTAGAATACCATCGATCATCTGATAAGCATAAGGCTTTTCTTCTACCACATCGTTTATCTCCAGATTGATCACTAATGCCCCATTGCGAAGAGACAATTTATCTACTCCCTCGTACACCATTTTGATCTTATCCGTGTTAGCACCCGCGGCAACATGAAAATTATACTTTACTCCCCCTCCGGAAACCGTCATTTCGTAATCAACGCCCTTGTACAGAGATTTCAGCCATAACTTATTGTAATTTCTAACATTACTTTTCCATTTCGATTTATCGCTGCCAATGAAATAGTTCTCATAATATTCCGCCATTTTCTCCTTCGATAAGACAGGATTTTCCTCGCAATCCTGAAAGTGAACTTTATAGGCATGTGAACTTATTTTAAAATCCAAATTCGGTTTTTTACTAAGTGGTACGGCATGAAGTATCCTGTACTTATTCTTATCGTAAAAATTAAAAGTTAGGCAACTTGATTCCACAAACATCACGCCACCATCCAAACTAGCCTTTGCCAAGATCCTGCTATCCCACTGTCCCAAATTCTCGGTAAAGCGAATGCCCGGATTCGCATCCGGTAATACCACCCTTGGATTTGGTTTTTGCTGAGCTTGTGTCAATGAAACAACAACAAGCAAAAAAAACACCAATAAGTTCTTCTTCAGCATATAACAAATTTACATTAAATGCGTGGTTTTTGCAAGGCGCTTCCCTCAATGGAAATAATAGATTAATCAGAGAAAATCCCTAAATTCTTAGTACTTTTACGCACTTATGCCAAATCTTGTAGCCATTGTAGGAAGACCCAATGTGGGGAAGTCAACACTTTTCAATAGGATCACTGACAGTCGTCAGGCGATTGTTGATGAAGTGGCTGGTGTTACTCGTGATAGACATTATGGTAAAGCAGAATGGGGAGGGCGGGAATTCAGTGTAGTTGATACCGGTGGATATATCAGAGGAAGTGAAGATATTTTTGAAGAAGAGATCAGAAAACAAGTTCAGATCGCAATTGAAGAAAGCAACCTGCTTGTTTTTGTTGTAGATGTGCATGAGGGAATAACCGATTATGACAAGGATGTTGCGAATCTTTTACGTAAAAGTAAAAAACCGGTGATTCTTGCCGCGAACAAGGCAGATAATCATGAACGTGCAGCTTATGCCGCCGATTTTTATCAATTGGGATTAGGAGAAGTTTATGCTATTTCCGCTGTGAACGGAAGTGGAACAGGCGACTTGATGGATGCGATCATCAAAGGATTACCAACCAATGAATCGCCGATCGATGTAACCACTATTCCCCGTATCGCCATCGTTGGCAGACCTAACGTAGGAAAATCTTCACTTGCCAATGCCTTACTTGGAGAAGAAAGAAATATAGTAACTCCAATTGCGGGCACAACAAGAGACACGATTCATACGCGATACACAAAATTCGGACATGACTTTTGGCTGGTAGATACAGCAGGAATGAGAAAGAAAGCTAAAGTTCACGAAGATCTTGAGTTTTACAGTGTATTAAGGACAATAAACGCGATTGAAAACAGTGACGTTTGTCTCTTGATGATAGATGCTGAAAACGGAATTGAAGCGCAGGACCTGAGTATACTTGGTCTTATTGAAAAGAACAGAAAAGGAATAGCCATTGTAGTGAATAAATGGGATCTGATCGAGAAAGATACAAAAACAGCAAAGGCATTTGAGGACAGGATCAGAGAGAGAATTGCGCCTTTCAGAGATATTCCAATTGTATTTATTTCAGTTCTGGATAAATTGAGGATCATGAAAGTAGTTGAGATCGCCTTGAAAGTTTACGAGAATAAAACACAGGAGATCAAAACACGAGAGATCAACGATTTCATTCTTCCTGTGATCGAAGCGCAACCACCTCCATCCATCAAAGGCAAAGAGGTGAAGATAAAATACGTTTCAAAATTAAAGGGTGAAGCTTTATTCATGTTCTATTGCAATCTGCCACAATATGTAGCGGAAAGCTATAAAAGATTTTTAGAGAATAAACTGCGAGAGCATTACGATTTCAGTGGCGTTCCAATCGTTGTCAGCATCAGAAAAAAGGATTGATCACTCCTTCATCCCGTTTCCCAACCAGCACTTAAGCAATTCCATTTGCTCAGCACTAAGTGGTCCTTCAGGTGAAGTTGGCATTGTTTTAGCAGTGATAGCACGATCTTGAATTCTATCTGCTTTTGCTTTTGATTCTGAATAATTGGTCAAACTTACGCCTCCGGAAGGAAATTGCCCGGAATGACAACCGGCTCCGTTATTTGTCTGACTTCCACATTTTTTATCTATGATGGCTTTCACATGCAAAGTATAGGTAATTGTATCACAAGCTCCGGGTGGAGGCGCTGCCGCGCCAATTGGTTTTCCTACTTCTTTCATGCAGGAAAAAAGACAAATACATAGAATGGAAATTAGAAACAGATTTTTAGTCATTCAGTAAAAAAGTTCTGGTTTTTGTATAATTCGCTGCCTTGATACTTACAAAATACTGTCCTTTTCCAATTCCTTCAACAGGTAAATTCATTTCTCCAAAACCGGAATGAAGTTCAGTCTTCCATTCTTTTACTAATTTCCCTTCCATGTTATAGATCGCAGCACTTGCACTTAATTTTTCAGGGGAAAAATAACTCAGACTTGCTTTACCTGAAGCTGGATTCGGGAAAACCTGATACAATTGTACTGTTTTTACAATGCTGTTCAGTTTTTCTTTTTCCTCGATTCCTACCAAAGGAGAATTATCTATTACAATATTTTCATCTCCCGGCTGATAAAGCAGGAATGCGAAATAGGTCTGCATCATTTCATCTGTTGTCGCCTCTCCTTGATTGATCGTCTGTGGCGGCGTATTTGGATTGGAAGGATTACCGGAGGTATTGTCATATTCGGTCTGTCCGATCACCTTATAGTTAGGGCCCATTTTTATCGGGTTTCTGAATGAATAAACACCCTGCCATTTAAAATCCCAATTCGGAATATAGATCAACGGAATAGTATCGTTCACTGTTCCAACAGCAAAAACTTTGTATTTTTTTCCGATCAGGTGCATGTGAGGTGCAATAGAAAGCAAGGTAAATGGAAGTGGATAATTATTTGTATACTGTTGGGTAAATGTCTTTACAGTATTGGCTGGAATCGAGAATGGCCCGTTCACCACAGCACTCTCTGTAAGTATAGGGGCAAGAAATACCTCACGAGGAGTTCCCGGAGCATATTTTATATTCACGCGCGTGCTGTCAAGTACACCAAAAACACCACCGGGATAATGGATCTGAAGGATCAGTCGTGTATTGGCCTTCATTCTGATTCCCATATTTGTCGGAAATTTAATTGGTGCAGTTCCAGGAACCCATTCACCTAGCAAACGTGAGGATCCACTTCCTGTACCAAAAAAAGAAGTATAGCCCGGTCCCGGATCCAGATTATCTTTGTTAACAATAATTTGAGATGTATCTTCAAACACCAGAACGTGATGAACAATACTTGAATTACCCGGCTTCACTTCCACTTCCGCGGCAAATTTATCAGAAGCAAAATTTGTCGGTATCACAAAACAGCGATAAAGATCTTGCGATGTACTTACAGTATAATCAGCCATTTTCGCTGAGAAATCGATCGATGATAACTGAGAGGCATTATTCGTATAACTAGGCGCGGGAGGAGCATTGTTGATGTTGCCCTGTAGACCACCTCCCAAAACCCAGTCCGTGATCTTTTGCTTTTCTGCAGAAGTAACCAAACGTTCGAAGGCGAGGTGTTTATAATCCGCATCAGGTGGCCATGGTGGCATTTTTTTTGTATCCACGTACTGCTTGATCATGGTCTTGTAATTGAAAGCCTGTGCATAGGTGATCAATGGATTAGGGGCCAAACCACCAACGTGATGACAACTAGTACATTTCGCATAAAGGATAGGAGCAATATCATCAGCCCAAGTGGCTGTCTGTGCATTTGTTCCAGCAACAGAAAATAAAGTTACTAAAATGGATAATTGTACTTTTCTCATCATTTATTTTTTTTATGTAGCTTTTCGCCAGCTAATCATTTAATCAAAAATATCAAAAAAAACTCGATTTTCGTCATCTTATTGAATAAAATTGTACTTTTAAAAAGCTTAATTCCAAACTATGTTGAGATATCTATTCATTTTCTTGTTTTTTTCCTTAAACATCTTCGCTCAGACTGAAGAAAATACCGATAAAAAGGATAAAAAAAGCAAAAGTGTGTTTAAAGATGCAGGTGACATCGCAAAAATGGGTCTTGCAAAGCAAAAGATGTATGCTGGTCAGTATTTGGGAGCAATCAATTCTTACAGGGAAATAGAACAACACGACCCAGCGAATGCTTCTGTTCTTCACTATATCGGCTATTGTTATTTCAAGATCGGAAAAAATGACAAAGCAAAGGAGTATTTTCTTAAGGCGATCGCTACAAATAACAATGTGAAACCGGAGAGTCATGTCGAATTGGGAAAGATCTATCAGATCGAAGAGAATTTTGATAAGGCCATAGAGGAATTCAATATTTTTAAAGCAGCTCCTAGCAAAGATGAAGACAGCAATGAAGATGCTGATGTACTTTTGAGTCAGTGCCAGAATGCAAAAAAATACATGGCTGCTCCTATAGATGTGGCCGTAGCGAATATGGGTCCGGACATCAATAGTCCTTATGACGACAAAAACCCTTGCATCACAGCAGATGGGAGCAAACTTGTTTTCACCAGCAGGAGACCAAAGAATACTGACTCGCCTGTAGATGCGGAAGGAGATGGTAAATATTTTGAAGACATCTACATTTGTGGGGCAGATTCCCTTACGAAGAATTTTGGAAAGGCAAGTGAACTCCCTGGTTCGATCAATACGAAAGGTCATGATGCCTGTACAGGCATTTCACCTGATGGTAAGCAGATCTTTATTTACAAAAATGATGCGGCAGATAAAAGAAGTATTGGGGGAGAAGTTTATGTTACCAAGATCAATCAGGGCAAATGGAGAACTCCGGAGCCAATTGGAAAACCAATATCTTCAATGAACTGGGAAGGCGGGGCCTGTGTCTCTCCTGACGGTAAACGCTATTTTTTCTTTAGTGAAAGAAAAGGTGGTATTGGAAGAAGTGATATTTATGTTGTTGTAAAAAAGAACAAGACAGAGTGGGAAAAACCTGAAAACTTAGGAGTTGGTGTAAATACACCGTTTGATGAAGGTGCCGTTTTCCTTGCACCTGACGGAAAAACACTTTTCTTCTGCAGTAATGGCCCTGCCAGTATGGGGAGTTATGATATTTTCAAAACTGTTTATGCGGATGGAAAATGGAGTGCCCCGGTCAATTTGGGCTATCCGATCAACACGAGTGCTAAAGAAGGTCAGATCACATTAAGTGCTGATGCGAAATTTGCTTACATCTCCAGCGACAGAAAAGGAGGA
>DAORJH010000123.1:0-7081 GCA_035438925.1 Bacteroidia bacterium
GCAGTATAAATATTTTCCCCGGCAGTTTTCTTTGATTTTGAATTTCCTGTCTGAACAGAAATCGTATTAACCAAGAAGAAAGCCATCATTACTAAAAAAATCTTTTTCATTTTCATTTCGTTTTAGTTCACTTTATAAAAAAAATAACAGATAGCGGCCCACGTGTTAGGAACGCCGGGAGCATTGCCTATTTCATTTCCCAATTCATTTTGCACAGAACCATCATTCTTAATATATCCAACCACAACCTGCAGTTCATTCTTCACTACACCTTCTGGACTCACATATCCTTTTATGATATCTGACGCATTCTTGATCTCACCGTTATTACCAATACTTCCAATTGTAACATGCAATGCATTCTTAATTGTTCCATTAGGAAGTATGTATCCCGCAGCAACACCGGTTGTTCCTTTTAGTATTCCCTCAGGAGTAATGAAAGCGGATAAAGAATTCTTACTGTATTCAATTGTCTGTGCATCGAGATGCAGACCAGAAGCAAGAAGGAAAAAGAAAAATATTATTTTATTCATCTGATCTAGATTAAAATTAAGACTGGAAAAGCCAATCAAATTTAATGATTTATTTGAGCTATCATTGTTAATTTTCTTATTTGATGTAAGAAAGCAGTAAGCTTATAACTGATCAAAGTCAAAAAATGATTATCATCATCCTTTTTAAATGATCTTACCTTCACTTGACATCTTTTTCTGAACTCTTTTTCTATTTTTGTCAGATCAGAATTACTTATGAAAATCAACCTCTCATCGCTCAAAAAGACTTTTTCGAAATTGAATTACCAGTGGTTTCAAGACAGACCAACCATCATTGGTATCCGCAGCAATTTGCAGGTCCCGGATATATTCAACGATTACCTCTGCCTCGCCTTTCCTCAACCGGAAATGCCTAATGGATATTCCACTTTAAACAAACAAAAATGGCTGAATAAATGGGCCTTTAAGGGATTGGAAAATAAACCTCTTCAGGAAGACGGGAGAATGGGAAAAAACACAGAAAAGGCACTTCAAGAATACGAGCTTTATAAACTGAAGGGACGACTGAAGATCTATGTGATCACAACAGATCCGGGTGTTTATTATCAAAATATACGTCTTTTGAGTTCGAAAGGATGTGCGGTCATGAAACCAGGACAATATACCAACGCCTATCAGTTGGGAAATCATATTCGTCCCGGACATAAAGCCCTGATCCAAACGGGAGCAAAAATCGCCGTATTCAGAGATAATGACAAGGATGGAATTGCCGAAAATTTGGGAATAGAAGAAACCGGTTTTTTCGGCTGCAATATTCACGGAGCGCAGAAATTAGGCAAGACGAATAAAATTGGAGCCTACAGTGCCGGTTGTCAGGTTTTTGAAGACTGGCCCGAAAAAGAAGAGTTCATTCGGATCTGTGAACAATTCAAGGCAATTACTAACAATAAATTCACTTATACACTTATTCAAGAGTCGGATCTTTTAGCTTGATCAATATTTAACGAATTTATGGCCTAAAGAATCGAAGGTCTGTAAGCTATTTTACCATTATTCATCGAAATTGGCAGAATTCAAGGATGAACGGCATTGACAAAAGTTGTTGACGATAGTACTTTAGAGCTATAAGAAAATCTCTATGAACAAATTTACTCAGCTTCTTGATGCCGTTCTGTTCAATAAAAATCTGTCTTATCAGATCTTATTTCTTTTCTTACTGATGTTCCTGATGAATATTATCAGAAACTAACACTTCACAGGTTTCCAGCCCGAGATCTCTCTTATTACCACCGAAGCACATGTCAGACCAAAAACTGCCGGAAGATAGGATATAGTGCCATAAGCAGATTTCTTGAATTTGCTTCCATCCGTGTGCATGATCGAGTACTTTGCTGGCAATTCATTACTATAAACACATTTCACTCCTTTGAATATATTCATATACCTCAAACGCTTTCTTACGTATTGCGCCAATGGGTCGGTATGTGTCTTTGAAATATCGGTCACCTCTATTCTTGTCGGATCCATTTTCCCTCCTGCTCCCATACTGGAGATGATCTTCTGATTGTTCCAATAGGCTGTAGAAATTAGATACAATTTAGGGGTAATACTGTCGATCGCATCAATGATATAACTGAATTTTTGTTTCAATAATTCCTTCATCGCTTCGGGTGTCATGAAATGATCGATCGTTGTGATCTGGGCATCCGGATTGATAGCCTTCAACCTTTCTTCTATCAATAAAGCTTTGCTCATTCCATGAGTTGTTGAAAGCGCCTGCAACTGTCGGTTTCTGTTGGTTGGATCAACTGAGTCGCCATCAATGATGGTGATCTTACCAATTCCTGCCCTTGCAATTGCTTCTGCGGCATAAGAACCAACTCCTCCGAGTCCTACGATCAACACATTGGCATTGATCAGTTTCTCTTGTCCTTTTTGTCCCACCAGCAATGCGGTGCGTTCCATCCATGAATGATCCATCTTATTTTTTATTATTGAAAATTGTTTCGAAATTACTTTGGATCTGCATTTTTAAGATCTCTTCATCTATACCCAATATCTCTGCTGCCTTTCGATAGATGTATTTTATCGAGACATCTGCATCATCGGTTTCAAGAAAAAAATTCTTTCTACCAATGTTCTTTATGATCTTCGCCGCATTGGTCTCGTAACCCATCAGTGCCTTCCCAAAAGAAAAATAACATCCTTGGTCCTTCAAGACCCTGGCTATATTCTCATTGTTATTGAAGCCATGTATGATCACAGGAACCTGATTATCACTCAAATTCAAACAATTCAGCAATTCATTGAAGGCCTTTACGCAATGAATTATCAGTGGCTTCCTTACCTTATTGGCAATTGTGATCTGTTGCTTGAAGACATGCTCTTGTAATTCAAAATCAACCTTACTCAGTTTATCCAAGCCACATTCACCCACGGCTATGCATCGTTTTTCATTCACCTTTCTCTCCAATTTGATCAGTTCATCATCACTCGTCATTCTATCAATGTACCAGGGATGAATTCCATACGAATACATATTAGGCAGATTATCTTCCTTCACAGAAAGATTGACCACCTCAATGCCGGCATCATACAATTGCAAATGGGTATGGATATTGATGAACACTTCCTGTTTATTTATTTCTGGTTACTTCTTTCTCCGTTCAATTATACAATAACCAAAATTATTACATTTATAAAATTAATTTTTGAATGGATCAGCTTAATTATAACAAAGCCACGTCAATAACCTTTCTTGAGTTAGAAAAGATATGCGGTAAAGGGAATGTTTCCACGGATAAAGAGCAACTCGAAAAATACGGACAGGATGAAACAGAAGATCTGATCTACCATGCAGAGATCGTTGTGAAACCTCAAACAACGCAACATATCAGTGCCATTGCAAAACTCTGCTCTTCTCAAAAGATACCCTTAACCACACGTGGCGCCGGAACGGGACTGAGTGGTGGCGCCTTGCCAGTTTATGGTGGTGTTTTGTTAAGTATGGAGAAGTTCAATAAAATACTTCAGATTGATGAACGAAACCTTCAGGCCACGGTTGAACCGGGCGTGATCAATTATATTTTTCAGGAAGAAGTAAAAAAATTGGGATTGTTCTATCCTCCTGATCCGGCCAGTTGGGGAAGCTGTAGTCTGGGAGGAAATATTGCACATAGTTCCGGTGGACCAAAAGCCGTGAAGTATGGCACCACCAGAGATTATGTACTTAACCTTGAAATTGTTTTACCTACAGGTGAGATCATGTGGACCGGTGCCAACACCTTGAAATACTCTACAGGTTATAATTTGACCCATCTGATGGTTGGAAGTGAAGGTACCCTTGGCATTGTTACCAAGATCGTCTTCAAACTAATTCCCCTTCCTAAACACGATCTTCTAATGTTGATTCCCTTTAAAAAAGCCGAAGATGCCTGCGAAGCCGTTGGGGCTGTTTTCAGAGCTGGAATTACACCAAGCGCAATGGAATTCATGGAAAGAGACGCCATTGACTGGAGTATCAAGTTTGCAGGGGAAGTTAATTTTGAAATAAAAGAAGAATGGCAGGCCCTTTTACTGGTAGAAGTGGATGGAAATAATTTGGATGTACTGATGCAGGACTGTGAAACCATAGGCACTATTACGCAAGCTCACAACAGCGATGAAATTCTGTTCGCCGATAGTGCAGAACAAAAAAATGCTCTTTGGAAGATCAGAAGAAAAGTCGGTGAAGCCGTGAAAAGTAATAGCGTCTACAAAGAAGAAGACACAGTTGTCATGAGAGCTGAACTTCCCAAACTGCTCAAAGGGGTTAAGGAAATAGGAAAAAAATACGGATTCAAATCGGTTTGTTACGGACATGCCGGGGACGGAAACTTACACGTCAATATCATAAAAGGTGAATTAAGTGACCAAGCCTGGAAAGAGGAAGTTCCAAAAGGGATACGAGAGATCTTTGAGTTATGTAAATCACTTGGAGGAACCATTAGTGGAGAACACGGAATTGGCCTTGTACAAAAAGATTACATGAACGTGGTCTTTAGCGAACATCACCTCCAACTTATGAAAGACCTTAAGAAGGTATTCGACCCTCAACTGATCCTGAATCCCGGAAAGATCTTTAATTAGAAGCTCTTTCTGCCTCGGTTTTTGCGGCCATTTCAAGGTTAACATTTTCTAACAAGATGTTCAGAACCTTTTCTTTCAAGTGAGCGTTAAAGGTGTAATTTCAATCTTCAAATTCCTTATACATGTTGCTTCAAAAACTAAAATGGATGGCTATTGGTGTAGCCATGACAGCCTCGGGTGTCCTAATTTATAACAATAGAGATGCGATACGAAATCTGACCGGTTCTAACCGAAATGCAGGTGTTGTAAATAAGATAAATCCGGAGTTTGCTTCCTACATCTCTGCTTTCACGACCGGATATGTTTCAACCGGAACGACCATCCGAATTAAATTCGCAAATGAATTTGCAGGAGCAACACAACTCAACAAAGCATTGGAAGAAAAATATTTTTCATTCGAACCGGAAATTGAAGGGGAAGCCGTATGGAAGGACGGACAAACCATGGAGTTCAAACCCAAGGAAAGATTAAAACCAGGACAATTGTACAAAGCCACATTTCATCTTGATAAACTATGTGAGGTGAAAAAAGAATTACAGGAATTTGAATTCAATTTTCAGGCGATCAAACAGTCTCTACAATTAGAAAGTAACGAACTGAAAAGCTATCACTCCAATGATCATGAACGATACAGTCTGGCCGGCAGCGTGTCCTCAGCCGATTTCATACAACCGGAAGTGGTGGAAAAAACATTAACAGCCAAACACAACGGGAAGGATCTTAACATCAAATGGATGCACAATGAAAAAGGCACATCACATAAATTTATGATCGATAGTATTGAACGTGGCTCTTCTTCCTCAAAATTGGTATTGGAATGTGATGGTAAACCACTGGAACTTACTTATAACTCCAAGAAAGAATACGAGATTCCGTCCAGCTCTGATTTCAAATTACTCAGCACACAGGTTGCGAATGAAAATGAACAATTCATTGTGGTTTGCTTTTCCGACCCTATCGATCAATCACAAAGCATGGAGGGACTTCTAACTCTCACAAAGCCGGACAATACGCAAAATCAGAATGAATATGGTGATGACCTGAAACAATCCGACATTAAATATATTGTTAGTAATAATCAGGTACTCATCTACCCATCTAATATCAAATCGGGCTCCTACTTACTTACAGTGAATGAAGGTGTGCGAGATTCACGAGGAAAAACACTGGGCGAAGAAGCGAAGATCAATATTACATTCAATGAAGTAAAACCCGCTATTCGATTCATCGGCGAAGGAAATATTTTGCCTTCAACAAGTGGACTTACCATGCCCTTTGAAACTGTTAATCTAAGAGCTGTAGATGTAAAGATCATTCGCATCTACGAAAACAATGTCTTGCAATTCCTTCAGAATAATGACCTGGATGGAAGTGCTCAACTCGCACAAGTAGGCAAAAAAGTTGTTGAGAAGCGTATAAATTTAGGGATCACCAATCCGGCCGATTTCGGCGTATGGAAAAAGTTCTCGCTCGATCTTTCTGATCTCATCAAAGCAGAACCGGGCGCCATTTACAAAGTCTACATTGGCATGAGAAAAGCCTACTCTACTTATCCTTGTCTGGGCAATACAGATAGCGATAAATTCGAAATGGAAGAGATCACAGAACCGGCTGAAGAAGAAGTTTCTTTCTATGGATACTATTACGACGAAGGTTATTCCGGAGGTTATGATGAAGGAGAATATGAGGATTATAACTGGAATGACAGAAATAATCCATGCAAAGCTTATTACTACAAACAGTATGAAAGAACCGTTTCAAGAAGTATCCTTTCAAGCGATCTGGGCTTAACGGTAAAAAAAGGAAATGATGGTTCTTATCTTGCTGTGGTGAACAATATTGTAAGCACAGAACCTGTCAGCGATGTGAATATCGAATTATACGATTACCAGAAACAACTCATTCAAACAGAAAAGACAAATAAGGATGGGCAAGTTTTCATTCATCCTGCAAGCCGACCTTATTTCATCATTGCAAGCAAAGGAAAAGAAAGATCCTATCTGCGCCTTGATGATGGCACAACGCTATCATTGAGCATGTATGAAGTGAATGGTGAAGCAATTCGTAAAGGAATAAAAGGCTTTATTTATGGTGAAAGAGGTGTTTGGCGTCCGGGTGACAGCTTGTTCCTTAGTTTTATTCTCGAAGACAAACAAGAAAATATTCCGGACAATCATCCGGTCGTATTTGAACTTACGAATCCGCAAGGACAATTATACAAACGTTTACTCAGCAGCAAAGGAGTAAATGGATTTTATAATTTCTCAACTGCAACTGATAAAAATGTTCCAACAGGATTATGGAACGCGGAAGTAAAAGTTGGTTCAGTGAAATTCTACAAGAGCATTCGCATCGAAACCATCATGCCGAATCGCCTCAAAATTGAAGTGAACGCAGGAGACAATAAACTCATCCAGGGTAATAAACCGACAAAAGTAAGCGTGCATACACAATGGCTT
>DAORJH010000124.1:0-7043 GCA_035438925.1 Bacteroidia bacterium
CAGAAGAAGTGCCCACTTTCGCATTCTTTTTCAGATTCCATTTTTGTTTTTTGTCAACTGCCTCTTCGCGTATCAGTAGAACATCAGCTGGATTTTCTCTTTTAGAGACGCCGGCCACTAAAAGGCCGTAGGGCATTTCCGTAGGAAGATCTTTGTGAGAATGAACTGCCAGGTCGATCTCTTTTTTAAGCAACGCTTCTTCCAGTTCTTTGGTAAAGAAACCTTTTCCTTCTAATTTATCAAAAGAGGTGTTCCATTGTTGTGACCTATCACCTTCTGTTTGAATGATCTTGATCTCTGCCTTGTATCCTTTTTCAGTTAGTAGATCCAAGGTATGATTAGCCTGCCAGAGAGCAAGGGCGCTTCCTCTGGTTCCGATTATAATAGTACGATTCACGAATTAAAGATAGAATTAATTATGAGGAGATCGTAGAACTTCCTTCGCTGTTTTAATGGCAACAGCATTGTATTTTTTTTCTACGTAAGAAAGGACTTTATCTAATACCTGTCGACCATTCTCATCCATCTGATCGATCTCTTTTGCGAACACTTCAGAAAGAGCGATCTCTTTTATTGCTTTCACTTTTTTAGGGATCTCTCCGAACGCAAGTTCTATTCTTCTTTCATTGAGCAACTGATTGAATTGCTCGGTCTTTTCAGCAATGATCTTTTCGCATTTGCTGATCTCATTTTTGCGCAGTTGTAAATTTGTTGCAGCGATCTCTTTCAGCGATTGAATATTGATGTAGTGAATGCGTTTATTGTTTTCAATAACTGTTGCATCAACATTCGCTGGAATACCGAGGTCGATGATGATCTTCTTGCTATTCTCACCGGATGTGAGTTGATCATAAATGGCTTTATTGACAACGGGTGAAGAAGAGGCAGTACAAACAACCATCACATCAAATCCACCTTGATAAGAGTTCAGTGCTTCAAGAGAAAATGCGTTGCCATTCAAGGAAGATGCCAGTTTTTCTGCGTTGGCAAGTGTTCTGTTAAAGACAGAGAAATTAGCGAATTGATGTTTTTGAAGGTAATTGGCAAATGCAGTATTGGTTACCCCACTGCCTACAAATAATAAACGAGCGTTATTCTTGATCCCTAGTTCCTTCAGTTGACGATAAGCCAACGAAACAATAGAAACGGGGTTCTTGGCAATATCCGTGTGGGTATAAACATCCTTTGCAGTTTCAATGGTATGCTTTACCAGGATACGAATAAGATCGCCGGTTAAGCCAAGTGAATTGCAATAGTCATAAGCTTTTCGCACTTGTGTAATGATCTCTCTTTCACCTACGACTAAGGAGTCAAGAGATGATGCAACTCTCAATAAATGCTCAACAGCTTTTTCTCCCTGAAAGATCTCTGCATTTTCACTTAATGTCAAAGTATCATTTTCACCAATGTTTCTGTTAATGAAAGTACAGATCTCTTTCACCAGATCCGTGTTGATCTCAGAATCGGATTTCATGATCACTTCAACCCTGTTACAGGTACTCAAGAACAAGAGCTCTTCGAGGCCAAAATTGATCTTTAATGCACCCAACACAAGAGCCTGATGCTCTGCATCTAAGTGCAATTTGCCTATCTGTTCTAAAGAAAGGTTATTGTGAGTAAAAGCTATGACTTTTAACGAGTCCAAAATATAGCGTAAAGTTGGCGAATTTTGGACTCATTTGTGTCATTCTAATGTCATTGACATTAATCATCTGTAGGGTCTGGAGCCACCGTAGCCTTAGCTTTCTTAGGTTTTACTTTTGAAGGCCAAAGCACATTGATCAATTCTCCGTGTACGGTGATCATACTTTTGCTCATTCCGTTAACGATCGTTACGTTTTCATTGGACTTATTTTTCCAGGTCTTTTTTACTTCTTCATGACTACCGTCACTTAATAAAATATAAAAACGGACGATTTTTCCTTGTTTCACCTCTGCTTTTCCCGTATTACAGGTGGCTTTAGCGCCATGACGGGTAGTTATGATCACATCTTCGTATACGCCATCCGGTACATTTTCAGCCCCTCTGTCTTCGAATTTGGCAGCCCATTTATTAAAACAATTCAATTCAGGGGCCTTTTCTGCTTCCTGTGCCGTAGCACTTAAAGCGATTACAAGTAAAAATGCTGCGAGTAATGTTCTCATTTATTGGATTTTATCAGACCAAACCTACAAAAAAAATCAGAATTGTAAAAATTATTAGTGGAATCCTTCAAAGAAGAATTATTGCATGGACTTTAGCTTTTTAATTGGTTAAGGTTATATTTGTTTATCTGCTTATTCCAAACTTAATCCCACATAACTAAAAATGAAAAAAATAGTATCGAACAAGTACATTCGCTTGTGCTTCTTGTGTGCTTTCATTCTTGTTGATCTTCTATTTATTTCCTGTAAAAAAAAGAAGGACACAGAAGAACCGTTGCCAATTGTTCCGGTCACTTCTGTCGAAAAGAAGATCACCATTTCCACACTTCGTGCAAAATTCGCTTCAAACCCTTCAGCTAACTACAAGTTTCAATCTGACAGTTTACTTTATTGCACAGTGATAGCAGATGAGGTGGGTGGAAATTTTTTCAAAGAATTATTTGTAAGGGATGCCGGTGGCAGTATACGCTTGAAATTAAGAGCAAGTTCAACTTTTGTAATTGGAGACAGCATTAAAGTGAATATTAAGGATGCTTATTTGAACAGTGAATTCGACCTTATACAACTTGACTCTGTGAATGCTACCACCATGATCACAAAAATTACAGGTGGCTTAAATCCACAGCCGGAAATAATGACGATAGAGCAACTCATCGCTAATACAACAGCTACCAATCCACTTCAATCACGATTAGTAAGAATAAACAACGCTGAATTTTCCAATATTAGTTACCCTACCTTTGCCGATCCGATCTTGTTTGCTGCTAAAAATCACACCATTCAGTCCTGCTCACCTGCAAAGCTAACAGTGAGGACCAGTGGATACGCTAATTTTGCATCTTCTGCTCCACCAACAGGAAATGGCAGTATCATAGGTATAGTAAGTCAATATAGTACCGACATTCAATTAAGGATTCGAAAATTGTCTGAAGTTAGCATGACGGGGACGCTTTGTAACACAAATTATCTATCTAAAAACTTTAATGATAATTCTATTACAAGTGGAGGTTGGTCACAGCAATTAGTAACCGGAAATGTTCCATGGATCACGTCTACCTTCAGCGGAACTACATTTGCGGTTTGCAACAATTATTCAGTTGGAGTCAATACCCCATGCGAGACTTGGATGATATCTCCGGCAATGAATTTATCAGGTTCCACAAATCCCAATCTCTATTTTCAAAATAGTTGCAATTTTACTGGCCCCCTCTTAGAAGTATACGTTTCTACTGATTACACTTCCGGCTTACCACAAACAGCCAGCTGGACACAGTTATCTCCGGCTCTCTCTGGTGGCTCTTATGTTTATGTGAATTCCGGGGCCCTTTCCTTAGTTCCTTACAAAACAAATAATACCCACATAGGTTTTAAATACATTGGGACAGGCTCTGCAGGAAGAGCATGGCAGGTTGATGACGTTATGGTCAAGGAAAATTAATCTCTAAAATATTTTTGCTCTTGAATTGAATTATTTCGAAATTTTTCGGAAATTTGTGTTGTCTTACTGATAAATGAGTAGTATCAATTAAAAATACCTACTCAAAAAGACAAAATATCAGGGGCCTTCTTATAAGGTTCTTATCGTTAAAACAAATTTCAGTAGGCTTCCTTTTACATTTTAAAAACGAAATTATGTTAGTTAAGACATTTGGCTATGCCGTGCATGGCATCAACGCAACCAAGATCACTATTGAAGTGAGTGTGGGAACAGGAATCAATTTTTATCTGGTTGGTTTGCCGGATAATGCAGTCAAAGAAAGTCAGCACCGGCTTCACAGCGCCCTGAAACAAAATGGATACAAGATCCCGGGAAAACAGATCACAGTAAACATGGCTCCGGCTGATATTCGAAAAGAAGGATCAGCTTATGATTTGCCAATAGCCATTGGCATTCTTGCTGCAAGTGAACAGATCCCTTCGGAGAAAGTAAATGAATATGTGATCATGGGAGAAGTTTCACTGGATGGAGAATTAAGACCCATTAAAGGTTCTCTTCCAATTGCCTTGCGTGCAAAGGCAGATGGATTCAAAGGAATTATTTTACCGGAAGTAAATGCACAGGAAGCAGGAGTGGTAAAGGGACTGGATGTTTTGCCTGCAAGAAATATAGGAGAAGTGATCGACTTTTTTTATGGAAGGTGCGAATTAACTAAAACAGAGATCGATCTTGATCTCGCCTTTGCTGATACAAATTCAATTCCGGAATTTGATTTCTCTGATGTAAAAGGACAGGAAAATATTAAACGTTCACTTGAGATAGCAGCTGCAGGTGGCCATAATGTGATCCTCATTGGTCCACCCGGAGCAGGAAAGACCATGCTGAGCAAACGACTGCCAAGCATTTTACCTCCGCTCACTATAGATGAAGCTTTAGAAACAACAAAGATCCACAGTGTGGCCGGAAAAACCGGAAAGTCAAATCTGGGATTAGTATTGAAAAGACCTTTTCGAAGTCCACACCACACGATAAGCGATGTAGCATTAGTTGGAGGTGGAAACAATCCACAACCAGGCGAGATCAGCTTAGCGCATAATGGTGTTTTGTTCCTGGATGAACTCCCTGAATTTAAAAGAACGGTACTGGAAGTAATGCGACAACCATTAGAAGATAGGGTTGTAAGCATCAGCAGGGCTAAATTCAGTGTAGATTATCCGGCAAGTTTTATGTTGGTGGCCAGTATGAATCCTTGTCCTTGTGGTTACTATAATCATCCCGAAAAAGAATGTGTCTGCTCACCGGGAGTAGTACAAAAGTACCTGAACAAAATATCAGGACCACTACTCGATCGAATAGACTTGCATGTGGAGGTAACACCCGTACCCTTTTCGGAATTAAATAAACAGCAAAATTCAGAAGGAAGTTTACAGATCCGAGAAAGAGTCGTGAAAGCCAGAGCAATTCAAAGCAAAAGATTTGCAGAAAATGAATTCATTCATTGCAATGCCCAAATGGGAAGCAGGGAATTGAAAATTTATTGCAGTTTGGACGATGCCGGAAATTCATTGCTTAAGAACGCAATGGAACGACTAGGGCTCAGTGCCAGAGCTTATGACAGGATTCTGAAGGTGGCAAGAACAATTGCTGATCTGGATACTTCTGAAAAGATAGCTCCTAATCATTTGGCGGAAGCTATTCAATACAGAAGTCTGGACAGAGAGGGGTGGGCAGGTTGAAAATGCAAAATCACTTTCCGTTTTCAACTTTGATCTTGAAACGCAACTGCATGATTTGTTCAAGTCCTTCCGAAATATTCTTATCCTCCGGGTACAAGGGAACCAACATGCCAGGATCAGGAAGAGATTTTACAAATACAATATCTTTTTCTCCTCTTGTATTTGCTTTCAGTAATTGTTCAATCATCCTATCATAGCTGTTGGCGTATTTGGATGTAAACTTATATTGATTGCTGGTGTTAAGGATCAGTAGTGTTAAGACGGACACAGGAATAAGAATGGAAAAAAGAAAAGTGCTCATTCGTTTCAATTGAATTCTATACCCCAATACGAAAAAAAGAAAGTAAAAGTAAACAGAAAGTAAAAATGAGGAAAAAGTCCAGGCCCTTGCCGGGATAATCATTTCTTTAAGAAACAGTTTTTGAAAGCTCCAGGTAACAATGACCGAGATCAGAAATGGAAGAGTCGCAAGTAACAAGGTACGGGCCGGTCTTTTGAAAAGATCAGATCCAGGATTTAATTCTTTCACCCTTCGCCCTAAAATAAAAGCGAGCATGCTGATTCCAAGTGCAAATGGGTACTTTTTGACGAAATCCAATACAGTTTGAGTTGGTCTTGTGTCGGTTTCTCTCAATGATACAGACTTGTCTTCTGCCATTCGAAAGTCATTCCTTGATCTGTTTCCCGGAGCAGACAGGCTTATTACGGCAGACAAAATAAACGTGGTGGCAGCCAAACAAACACTTTTGAAATACGGACCTTTGATGAATGATTGTAAAGCTTCTCGATGATGATATCTCAAAATAACAATCACGGAAATGATCACAGCGATTACAGAGATCGCATATACCTCTGAACTACCTCCCAGATAGGCGAAGCATATTCCAATAAGCAGTAAGTTCAAAAAATGCTTTTTTCTGTTTAGTACAAGAGCTGTTCCTGTCAGTAAGGCAACAATTCCCTGCAGATAAACAAAACTGGAGCAGATCCACCACCATGCTTCGGTTGATTGAAAAGTAAAGAAGTAAAAGGAGGCGATGAAGAGTATGCTGAAAACAAAAGATTCAATTGTGGTAAGCACAACATGAAATGCTTTTCTGCAAACCTCCTTCAAAATGAAATTCACAGAGAAAAACAAAATAATCAGTGTGACGAGATAATAAACAAAAATGTACTTATGAAAGTCAATCATAGGATCACTGAAATTCAACAGAACTGAAAAGTAAAGGAGAGTAGGCCACCTTCCACTCCAGGATACATAGTACTTTGAAAGAAGTTTGAAGGCGCCAAGCTCTTTGAATTGAAGAATGGAATAGATATCATCCGATGCCGCTCTGTTATGAAAACCTAACAATAAATAAAAAACAAGAAAGGTCAAAGCACAGCAAATCAGGAGTAAATTGCTAAGAACGATGGAGCTATTCTTTTGGGGCAGGTAATTCAATGGTTTTTATTAGGCGTCTTAACCAAAAATATACATTTATTTTCAAAGAATTTGTTTTGCATTGCACCTGCCTGGTGAAAACAGACGAAAACACGACTTCCTTGAACAGGGGTTGATCCCAATGCCTTGCTAAATATTTAGTTTTATATGTGAATGAAAATCCTTCTTTGAACGCATTCAATAGAGTTAAAAATTATCAACATTCATGTATAGGACACACTTCTTAAAGCAAAACTATATAACTTGCACTATAGAAATTACAGGTAAATTCAAACAAGTG
>DAORJH010000125.1:0-7021 GCA_035438925.1 Bacteroidia bacterium
AATAGGAGTAAAAGCAAGGGTGTGGCTTCAGTTTCTTTTTCAACATATTATTGCAAGTGGAAATAGAAACTTCCTTGTAATATCCGGCAATTCCATTTTCTTTCCATAACACAGACACATCTTTCATGAAGTCCACGGCCTGATTCTTATTCACCGTATTCTCCAGAATAAAGGTCTCCAGATCCTTTATGAATTTATTGGTGTCATTTGCAAATTGCGCATTTTTCTGAGAAAAAACAGAAGAAACTAGAAGACAAAATAGCAGAGGCAAAAAGAATTTGCGAAATGATGGCATAAGAATCATATTATTCAACCAAATATAATGAACTACCCCTATTAATCAAACAAAAAGTTGTGCAAGTCTTTTCATGAATTGTTCAATAATTATTACCTGAAAATCTCCAAAATCGGTAACTTCACGCTTTAATTTTTACTATGACAGCCACCTCTTATAAAGATCAGCTTACTACGGTTGAAACTGCCAAAAGTCTTGGACTTCTTCCGGAAGAATTTGATAAAATAAAAGCGACTCTTGGTCGTGTTCCGAATTTTACCGAACTTTCTATATACTCCGTGATGTGGAGCGAACATTGCTCCTATAAGAATTCCATTGTGTGGTTAAAAACACTCCCTAAAGATGGCCCTCATATGCTGGCCAAAGCCGGTGAAGAGAATGCAGGACTTGTAGATATAGGTGACGGTTTAGCTTGTGCTTTTAAAATCGAAAGTCACAATCACCCAAGTGCACTGGAACCTTATCAGGGTGCGGCGACTGGCGTGGGTGGCATTAATCGCGATATTTTCACAATGGGCGCCAGACCCATTGCACAATTAAATAGTTTACGTTTTGGAAATATTGATTCCGAAAAAACAAAATGGCTTATCAAAGGTGTAACAAAAGGAATTGGCGACTATGGTAATGCATTTGGTATTCCAACTGTTGGTGGAGTAGTTTTCTTTGATGAAAGTTACAATGTGAACCCATTGGTGAATGCCATGAGCGTTGGTATCGTTAAAAAAGGCGAGACCATCAGTGCTATCTCTTACGGGGAAGGGAATCCGGTCTTTATTGTGGGTTCTTCTACAGGAAAAGACGGAATTGCCGGAGCTGCTTTTGCAAGTAAGGATATAACGGAAGAGTCGGCAAAGGACCTTCCTGCTGTTCAAGTTGGAGATCCTTTTCAAGAAAAATTATTATTGGAGGCAAGTCTGGAGATCATTAAAACAGGAGCTGTAGTTGGAATGCAGGACATGGGTGCAGCAGGCATTACCTGCAGTACAAGTGAAATGAGCGCAAAGGGAGAACATGGTATGGAGATCTGGCTGGATAAAGTTCCTACGCGTCAGGCCGGAATGCATCCATTCGAGATCCTTCTTTCTGAATCACAAGAGCGAATGCTTATTGTTGTGAAAAAAGGAAGAGAAAAAGAAGTGTTCGCGATTTTTGATAAATGGGATCTGAACTGTGAACAGATCGGCGTCGTAACAAAAGGGGATCGTTTAAAATACTTTTTCCATGGAGAAATGGTGGCTGATGTTCCTGCACAATCCTTGGTCTTAGGTGGAGATGCGCCTATCTATCACAGGGAATACAAAGAACCAAAATATTTTTCGGAGAATGCGAAATTCAAAATAGAGTCTATCAAAGAACCAGCATCTCTTAAACCGGTAATGGAAATGTTAGCTGCGCATCCGAATTTAGCGAGCAAGCGTTGGATCTACAATCAATATGACAGCATGGTGGGTACAGTGAACATGATCACGAATAATCCGAGTGATGCAGCCATTGTGAATATCAAAGGAAGTAAAAAAGCTTTGGCAATGAGCGTCGATTGCAATAGTCGCTACGTAAATGCAGATCCGGAGAAAGGATGTGCGATCGCAGTATGCGAGGCTGCAAGAAATATAGTTTGCAGTGGTGGAGTTCCTAGTGCAGTTACCAATTGCTTGAATTTCGGAAATCCATACAATCCTGAAGTATACTGGCAATTTGTTGGCGCCATCAAGGGAATGAGTGCTGCTTGTAAAAAATTACAGACGCCTGTTACAGGAGGAAATGTGAGCTTTTACAATCAATCGAGTTATGAAGGACCTGTATTCCCAACTCCAACCATTGGGATGATAGGAATTGTAGAAGATAAAAAACACCATACTTCACTTGGATTTAAAAAAGAAGGTGATCTTGTTTATATAGTGGGAAAACAAGTGAATGATATTTCCTCATCTGAATACCTGGTTTCTTTCCACAAAGAAAAGAAGAGCCCGGCTCCTTATTTCGATCTTGAAGATGAATTTCTACTGCACAATTTCTTAACAAACGTTATTCGCAAAGGACTAGTAGCGAGTGTTCATGATGTAAGTGATGGAGGCGTATTCAATGCCCTCATCGAATCTTCCTTTGTAAATGGATTGGGAGTAGAGATCAGTTCACACAAAGGCATTCGTAAAGATGCATTTCTATTTGGAGAAGCGCAAGGCAGGGCCATTGTTTCGGTTAGTCCTGATAAAGTTGTCTCCTTGGAGAATGAACTCAAGTCAAGTGGTATTGCATTTGAAAAAACAGGAAGCGTAAAAGGAAAAGATCTTGTGATCGACGGTGAAAATATGGGAAGCATAGCGCATTATTCAACCCTCTATCACACCAGTATTGAGAGTAAATTGAATTAAGATCGGTCCAACGAGTTGCTTTTTTAATTTTTACTGATACGCATGCCAAGTAAGATCGAGAAATTCGCAGAGTTGGACACCTTTGCCAACTGTTTTACTTTTCACTTCGAGAATATTCCTCAGGGATTTGCTTTAAAGGGTAAATGGAATAGTGATTTTTTCAATAATTCATCTCCCTTGATCCTTGAACTCGGCTGCGGAAAAGGAGAATACACAGTGGGACTTGCGAAGAATCATCCTGAAAAAAATTATGTTGGAGTTGACATCAAAGGGAACAGGATCTGGACCGGCGCAAAGGAAGGGCAGGATTTGAAATTGAAAAATATTGGATTTCTAAGGGCAAGGATAGATTTCATTGATCATTGCTTTGGTGAGAATGAAGTGGATGAGATCTGGATCACCTTTCCTGATCCACAACCACAAAAAACACGCGCAAGAAAGCGATTGACACATCCTATCTTTTTGCACCGTTATAAAAAATTCCTCAAAAAGGATGGTCTCATTCATTTAAAAACAGATAGCACCAGTTTGTATGAGTACACTTTACGAGTAATCGCAGAAAATAAACTGAAACTTCATTGGCACACATCTGATCTATACAAAGAATGCCCACCTGAAAGATCAGAGCTAACCGGGATCAAAACCTATTACGAAAAACTATTTACCTCCAAGGGAGAGGACATTAAATACATCTCTTTTTCTTTCTGAGAACCGAATTCGCGCCATTTTCAGCCAAAATTGACTTTATTAGTCCTGACCTGTCAATCAAAAGCCTATTTTCATCGAATTCCCCCTTTTAAAATCGAGAAAAAATCATTTACTTTAGTGTTTGCTGTACAATAATAAATGGAAAAACAACCCATATTAGAAGTAAGAAATCTAGTCACCACTTTTAAAACAGAAGAAGAGTATGTAAAAGCAGTGAATAATATTTCTTTTACGCTTCACAAGGGTGAAACCATTGGTATTGTTGGTGAAAGTGGCTCGGGTAAATCCGTTACTTCGCTTTCTATCATGCAACTGATTCCCAATCCTCCCGGTAAGGTCACGAATGGAGAGATCATCTATCATACAAAAGATGGTAAAACCGTGGATCTCCTCAAGACCAAAAAGGACGAGATGCGTCATTACCGTGGAAATGAGATCGCCATGATCTTTCAGGAACCGATGACTTCATTGAATCCGGTGATCAAATGTGGTGATCAGGTAATGGAGAGTATTTTGCTGCATAAAAAAGTATCTAAGAAGGAAGCCAAAGAAAGAACGCTCAAATTATTTCAGGAAGTTCAATTACCTACACCAGAATTGATGATGGAACGCTATCCACATCAATTATCAGGTGGGCAAAAACAAAGGGTGATGATCGCTATGGCCATGAGCTGTGATCCGAATATTTTGATCGCTGATGAGCCAACCACTGCATTGGATGTAACTGTACAGAAAACAATTCTGGATCTGATGCAGAAACTGCAGACAGAAAAAAACATTGGGATCATGTTCATCACCCATGACCTCGGAGTGATAGCAGAATTGGCAGATACCGTGATCGTGATGTATAAAGGAAAGATTGTAGAGCAAGGTCCTGTACTTGATATTTTCACCAACCCACAACATCCTTATACTAAAAGTTTATTAGCTTGTCGTCCACCTTTGGATAAGCGATTGGTACGATTACCTGTAGTAAGTGATTTCATGAGAAGAGGAGATGACGGAGAGATCGTTGAGTTGAACAAGAAAGTAGCAGACGCGGTGAACAGTCTCGTGATCACTACCGAAGAAAGAAAAAGAGATCACGAAATATTATACAAACGCGATAAGATACTGGAGATACAGAACCTGAAAACCTGGTTCCCTTCTGAAAAAACCTTATTTGGAAAAGTACTTTCTTATACAAAAGCAGTGGATGATGTTTCATTGGACGTGTACGAAGGAGAAACACTGGGACTGGTTGGAGAAAGTGGATGTGGTAAAACTACATTGGGCCGTTCCATCTTAAAACTAACGGATGTGCACAGTGGCAAGATCTTTTTCAAAAGACAGGAACTTCTTCGTATGAAAGAAAGTGATTTCAGGGAAATTCGAAAGAATATGCAGATCATTTTTCAGGATCCGTATTCTTCTTTGAATCCACGCATCACTGTTGGAGAATCCATCATGGAACCAATGAAAGTGCATGGAATTTTAAAGAACAGTCAGCAAAGAAGAGAAAAAGTATCCGATCTTCTTAGCAAAGTTGGATTGGAAGAAAAATTCTTTCACCGTTATCCACATGAATTCAGTGGAGGACAGCGCCAAAGGATCTGTATTGCACGCGCATTGGCTTTGAGTCCACAATTCATTATTTGTGATGAAAGTGTGAGTGCATTGGACGTAAGTGTACAGGCGCAGGTATTGAATCTATTGAACGATCTTAAAAAGGAATTCAAGTTCACGTATATCTTCATCAGTCATGACCTCAGCGTAGTAAAATTCATGAGTGATCGCATGGTTGTCATGCAGAAAGGGAAGATAGAAGAGATGGGCGATGCAGATCAGATCTATAACAACCCCAAATCAGAATACACACAGAAGCTCATCAATTCAATACCTAAGGGCACAGTGGACAAGATCAAAGAATCCATCAGCAAGAAAGAAGAAACACTCTCTTTCAGTGGCTGGATGAAAGCGAAGTCCGGGACCAGTGAAACGGAGTGATCTGTTCCATGTGGGAATTCTTAAAACAGCTGACCGACCCTGAAAGTATCATTCGATACGGTGGACTGAGTTTACTTTTATTTGTCATTTTTGCAGAGACCGGGTTATTGGTTGGTTTTTTTCTTCCCGGTGATAATCTGATCTTATTGGCCGGCATTCTTTGTAAAGCGAAACCGGAATTACTCCACGTTGAAATTTACGTACTCATGCCATTGATGATCATGGCAGCTATTGTAGGTAATACATTTGGTTATTGGTTTGGGAAACGAAGTGGTGAGGCACTTTATAAACGAAAAGACAGTTTCCTTTTCAAACAAAGACACCTTGATGTGACGAAAACCTATTACACGAAATACGGGGGGCATTTCACCTTGATCCTGGCGCGATTCATTCCCATCATCAGAACCTTTGCTCCTATTCTGGCAGGAGTCATAAAAGTGGATTGGAAAAGTTTTATGCTCTTTAATGTGATTGGTGCAACAGCCTGGATCGTGAGTTTGAGTGGAATTGGATATTTATTAGTACAAGTCTTTCCCGGGATCATGAATTATATGAGTTATATATTCATCACATTGATCGTTATCACAGCAATTCCTGTGTTCAGGGTTCTATTGAAGAGAAAATAGCTTGCTCCATCTTTTATACAACAGCAAGGAGATCAAACAGCCAAATGAATTCGCAATAAAATCCTGCCAGTCGGCACTACGCTCACTGAAAACTTTGGCTTGCATGATCTCCAATGCGCCTCCGTAAATGATACATAACAAAACGTAGACAAGCAAAACCTGTATTGATTTTTTTCTTGCTTGTGTATGGATACTGATAAGAGAGCATAAAACAAAAAAAACTCCTGCATGCACCCATTTGTCGAAGCTCAGCATCTCGAGCCAAGAAACAGAAGGGATGTAAGAGCCGGGCGTTGCGCAGAGACAAAAAATGACGAGGGCCCATGCAAGAGCCAGCTTTCCGCTATTTTCCCGGATAAAATTTTTCACTTGTAACAATAAAAAAGCCCTTTCGGTTGAAAGGGCTTTTTAAAAGGAGTTGATTAAGCTCCGATCAGTTTCTTATAATCATCAGCGCTCAAAAGTCCACTAACTTCTGAAGGATCGGTGATCTTGATCTTGATCATCCAACCTTTTCCATATGGATCGGTATTTACACTTTCCGGTGCAGAGTCAATATCTTTGTTAGCTTCTAAAACTTCTCCACTTAAAGGCATAAAAAGATCGCTAACTGTCTTTACAGCTTCCACTGTTCCGAAAACCGCTTCTTTCGCTACTGTTTCTCCGATGGTATTTACATCCACGTAAACAATATCGCCCAATTCATGTTGTGCAAAGTCAGTGATACCGATCGTTGCTTTGTCACCTTCAATTTTAACCCACTCGTGGTCTTTGGTGTATTTTAATTCTGCTGGAAAATTCATATGCTTGATTTTAAGCTACAAATTTAACTTTTTGTATGAAATGACAAGTTTTTCAATTAAAAAAATAGGCCTTTATTCATGCGCTTCGCCTGACATTTATCACAAGTCATTTCGAGCGAAGTCGAGAAATGATGGATGGGGTGATCAGGTCTCGACTACGCTCGACCTGACTATTCGACTTCGCTCGACCTGACTGTTCACTTCGCTCGACCTGAAAATTTAATTGAACTC
>DAORJH010000126.1:0-7003 GCA_035438925.1 Bacteroidia bacterium
TAGAATCTACATCATAAAGGTTCGCGTAAACTGCCTCGTAATTTCCACGCTCAAACACCTTCACGTATTTCTCAACCACCAATGGATCTGTATAAAAATCATCGGCATGTAAAAACGCGATCACATCTCCTGTGGCCAGTTTTATTCCCTTGTTCAATGCATCATACAATCCTTTATCTTTTTCCGATACGATCTTAGTGATCTTATCTCTGTATTTTTCTAAAACACTCTTTGTTCCGTCATTCGAATCTCCATCCACCACAATGTATTCAATGGTGGCGTAACTTTGTTGCAAGACAGAAAGAATGGTGGCTTCAATTGTAGAAACAGAATTGTAACAAACGGTTATGACGGAGATCTTCATTGAATGGATTTACTGAATTCAAGTAGCGACCTGCAATTAAAATCGATCAAAGCATCTGAACGATCTTTATCGCTAATAAAAACGGTCTTCATTCCCAATGTACGTCCAAATTGCATGTCCGTAATGCTGTCTCCAACAATGATACTTTTCAAAAAATCGATCTCGGGAAAATCATTCTTTGCCTGAAGTCCCATTCCGGTAGAGGGTTTTCTGCTCGGATGATTTTCTTCATTCAAATAGGGAGAGAAATATACTTTGTCTATCCTTCCTCCTCCATAAGCCAATTCATAGATCATGTTCTTATGGATCAATTCCAGATCTTCCGTTCTGTAAAGTCCTTTACCTATTCCCTGCTGATTGGTCACAACAACTATTCTTCCAACAAGCGGTGATAGCATTTTCAAAGCTTCAATGCTCCCTTCCAGAAATTCAAATTCGATCCAATGTTTTACATAATCATTGTCCAATTTTTTATTGATCACTCCATCGCGATCAAGAAAAAGAGTCCAGGTGTTATCAATATTTAAATTTTTTAAACTCATGTTGTGCTTTTAAATAGTCATCCGGAATTCCGATATCGATAAAATAACCTGCGTATTCGAAGGCAAAAACTTCGGGAGATCCATTTACTTTACCAAAGAAATCTTTTTCAATTGAAAATGCAGCAGCCTTCGGCGTATTCTCAAAAAAATAATTCCGATCCAATAAATACACACCGGCATTGATCAAACCTTGGCTCTGCCCTTCCTTCTTCTCATTGAAATGCCGCAAATTATTTTTCGAATCGATTTCTACTGATCCATACCTTCCGGCATCTTTCACTTTACGTAAAGCGATCGAAGCTTTGGCATTTGCATCCGAATGTTTTTCATAAAAGGAATTTAGATCTACATCAAAAAAAGAATCTCCGTTCAACACAAGTATCGTTTCATTCGTGCTTTTTTCCATTGCCAATCGTATGCCTCCTCCCGTTCCCATTGGGGACTCTTCATGGGAATAAAGTATTTCTACTCCTTTGTAACTGGATCCGAAATGTTCGCTGATCTTCTCAGCTAAATGTCCGGTTGAAAGGATGATCTGCTCCGTCTTATAATAATGTAAATAATCAAATAAATAGTTTAAAAAAGGTTTTCCGTTTACGTCTGCCATGGGTTTAGGTAATTCTTTCACAACTTCCCTGAGCCGTGTGCCCATTCCTCCTGCTAATATGATGGCCGTTCTCTTCATACACCAAAACCTATTACAGTTACATCATCCAATTGTTCCAATTTTCCTTTCCAGTTCATGAATTCCTGATTCAACTTATCAGCTTGCTCATCAAGTTTAAGTGAATGAACTTTAAAGATCATCTCCTTCATCATCTTGAACTTTAATTTTTTTCCCTCCGGCCCGCCAAATTGATCATAATATCCATCTGTACTCAGGTAGAATCGGTCTCCGTTTTTATATTCTATCTCGTAATTTGTGAAGAATAATTGTTCGCCACTATTGGTCCCGCTGATTCCCCATCGGTCTGCTTTGTACTCTTTTAATTCTCCTTTACTCACAGCGATCAAAGCATTTCTTGCTCCTGAAAAATAGATCTTTTTTTGTTTCTTATCCAGAATGCAAATTGACATATCTACCCCATCATTGATGGACATGTTGCTATTATCTGACAACAGATTACTTTTAAATTGAAAGCACAGATCACTTAAAATGGCAGCAGGATTATCCCTGAACGCATTTGTTGCGATCGTATTCTTGATCGTGGCATTGGCAAAAACACTGAGCATCGCTCCCGGCACACCGTGTCCGGTACAATCCACCACAGCAATGTAAACCAAACCAACGACTTCTTCCACCAGATAAAAATCACCACTTACAATGTCTTTGGGCTTATAGATAATGAAAGACTCAGGCAAATGAAATTTAATGTATTTGTTGGATGGAAGTATGGCGCGTTGTATGTGTCTTGAATAATTGATACTGTCGGTAATGTCCTTGTTCTTCTCCTCTATCAGTGATTTCTGTTTTTCGATCTCGTCGTTCTTATTGACCAAAAGCACATTTGCCTTTTTCTTTTCCTTGTACTGACTGAATACAAAAAACAACAGAATAACGAACACAAGTATCGCCCCTACAAAAACATAAATGAGGTTATTTCGCTGGCTTACCTTTAATTCTGACTTCTCTAATTCAGCATTCTTTAATTGCAATTGCTGTTCTTTCTTCTCATTCTCATATTTGGATTCTGATTCGGCTAGGGCTTTGTTTCTTTCGGTATTGATGACTGAATCATTGAACTGAGTATACAATTTATGATAACGCAAGGCTTCCTGATGCTGCCCTAATTGCTCTTTTAAAACTGATATTCTCAAGGCTACTGTTTTTATATTATCCCATGCATTTCGTTTCAAATTCATCTGAAGGGATTCTTCGGAATATTCTACTGCTTTCTTGTAATTGCCTTTGCGTTTTTCAATATCACTTAAACACTGAAGCAACTGAGAAATTCCGTATTCTTCATTCGCTTCTCTAAAAAGCGCAATGGCCTTAAGGAAATTTTTCTCCGCATCAACAAAATTTGAATCATTAAAACAGGCTTGCCCTATTGTTGTTAAACAGTGTCCTTCATTGATGGGATTACCGGTCTTGTGAAAATACTCCTGACCTTGGGTCAAGTATTCGATCGCTCTTTTCGTTTCCTTTTTTTCAAGTAACATATTGGCCATACCAATGTTTGTTACAGCCACCATTTCTTCTGATCCGGGTGAAGACCTGGCAATTTCATTTGCCTTCAGGAAATTCTCATAAGCCTTATCATTTTGTTTAAGTCCCATATACGAATTCGCAATGGTATTGTACATGTTGATGGCTAATGGTTTTGAATTGATCGCATCAGCTAGTTTTATTCCCTCTCTTAATTTTTTGATGGCTTCGTCGTACTTACCAATCGTGCACAAACATCCGCCAATGCGATCGATGGCCACGCCGGTCCAAAAATTATTCCCTGCTTTTCTGGCATACATCAATGCACTATCTGCAAGCTCGTAGGCGCGAACCGGATTGTTGCCTTCAATGTATCTGGAAATGGTGCTCAGCTTTTTAGTTTTTACGGAATCGTGAAATGTTGGCAGTAGTCGAATGATGCTATCGATCTTTCTGTTCTGAGCAAAAATGGCAGTCGAAAAAAATAATACAAGAAAAAGTAGACCCGTTTTTTTCATACCTATATCTTAAATCCAACTACGGTGATATCATCAATTTGTTCGAGATTCCCTTTCCATTCTTCAAAGGTAGCATTCACGATCTTCTTTTGTTCTTCCGCATTTTTTCCACTGCACTTCTCCAGCAAGGCATGCAGTTGCTTTTGTTTGAATTTTTTTCCTTTAGGACCACCGAACTGATCGGCAAATCCATCGGTATGCAAGTAAAACCAATCGCCTTCTTTCATTTCTATTTCGTGTTCTTCAAAGAACATGTGTTCTCCTTTGTTCGTCCCACTGATCCCCCAGCGATTCGGTGCATATTCGATCACTTCTCCCTCACTAACGCGCATCAGTCCGCAACGGGCACCGGCATAGAATATTTTCTTTTGATTTTTATCCAGTATGAACAAACTCATATCCACTCCGTCGTTCACATTGGCGCCGGAATTATTGGATTGAAGATTGGTCTTAAACTGAAAACAAAGATCACTGAGCAAGGCACCAGGACTATTCCTGAATCCATTCGAAGCCAGGCTGTTTTTAATGGTTGAATCGGCAAATACAGAGAGCATAGCGCCTGGAACACCGTGACCGGTACAATCTACAACTGCCAGGTAAATAATTCCTACGATCTCTTCTATCAGATAAAAATCCCCGCTCACAATATCCTTGGGTTTAAAAATGACAAAAGACTCAGGCAACATTTGTCTCACTTTTTGATCAGAAGGAATGATGGCCTGCTGGATCTGTTTGGAATACTGAATGCTGTCTGTAATGTCCTTGTTCTTTTCTTCGATCAATGATTTCTGCTTTTCGATCTCTTCTTTTTGTCCGGTCAAAAGTTTGTTCGTCTTTTTTCTCTCGTTGCTTTGTCGGTAAAGGAGCACAAGCATGGAGACAAAAAGTAAACTCGCGGCAATGAATACGTAGATGAGTTTATTGCGCTGACTGACTCTTTCCTGAGAAATATTCAATTCCTTTTCTTTCTCCGAAAGTTCGGTTTCCTTTTGTTTGGTGTAAAATTTGGTTTCGGCTTCTGCGAGTGAATGCGTCAGATCTTTGGAACTCAATGAATCCTTGTAACGCGACAATTCTTCGTGATACAAAAGCGCATTCTTAAAATCTCCATTGGATTTATACAATTCGTATATGGTTTTGACCTGACTTGCAATTTCAGGAAGGGCATTCATTTGTACGGTAATGTCGTAGGCCTTTTTTGCGAATTCAATGGCCTCCTTGTTCTTCCCTTTTAATTGATAGATCCTGGCTTTTGTGCCATAGGCATGAGAAAGACCATAGAGATCCTGAGAAAGCTCGAATGCATCCAATGCTTTTTTATTGTATTCCTCTGCTTTGTTCAGATCATTTCTATCCATGTACAATTCGGTAATATTCTGTTCTACCATGGGGATGTAATCCATGAACTGAATCGCAGTGAAATTTTCTAAAGCTTCCAAATACCATTTCAAAGCTTCATCGCTTTTTTTCTGTTCGTGCAAGACCCCTGCAATTCCTACCCCGCAAATAGCCATGTAATACTTACTCACAGGTTCTAGCTTTGCCATTTCATAGGCTTTACGATAATGCTTTTCGGCTTCGGGTTTGTTGCCTATTTGCAAATAGACATTGGCAATGCTGTTGTAAAGATTGCTGATATCGTCCCTTCGTTTCAATTCTTCATAAATGCGAAGTGATTTTTCAAAGAGCACAATGGCTTTGTCGTTGATCCCTTTGATGTTCTCTACATAACCCAGCAAAAAATAAGAAGTAGCAATGCCGGATTTGAATTTGATCTTCTCCGCAATTTGGAGGGCGCGCGTAGAAAGAACCTGCGCGCTGTCGGGATCATTGGTGATGATGGCCCTTGAGATGGTATTGAGCTTTTTTACTTTGGAACTATCAACGGCATTCTCAATGGTTTTGTAAAGGCTGTCTAAATTCATTTTCTTTCGTTGAGCGAAAAAGCTCAATGAACAGAACAGAAATAGGAATGTGAAGCCTTTGAGTGATCTCATTTTTCCTTAGGAAACAAATTAATTTCCACCATTTCACAAATGGTATGACCCAGATTCATGTGACACTCTTGAATGCGTGGCGTATCGGTACTTGGGATATTGATAAGATAAGTACAAAGATCTTTCATGGCTCCGCCCGTTTCTCCCGTAAAAGCAGCAGAGATCATTCCAATTTCTTTAGCAGCCTTTAAAGCTTCCACCACATTTTTACTGTTACCGCTTGTGCTGAGGCCAATTAAAATATCCCCTTTTTTTCCCATGGCTTTTACGAGGCGACTATAGATCACATCATAAGAATAATCATTGGCAACGGCAGTGGTATAGCTGGTGTTGACGTGAAGCGCTTCAGAGAAAAGAGGGGGACGATCATAATAAAAACGTCCACTTAATTCAGCGGCCAGGTGTTGTGCATCGGCGGCACTACCCCCATTTCCGCACCAGAGAACTTTACCGCCATTTTTATAGCAGGTAGTGATATCGACTATAAGCGAGTTGACCGCATTCAGGATGGCCGCATGATCCAGTAAGGCTGTTTTCAGCCGAATGGAATCCATCAATCTGGTTTGAATTAAATTTTGCATGCCTTAAAAATAGCATTTTTTGCCTAGAAGCAGGGGAATAATAAATGAAAAAACCCCGAAACTTCGAACGTCCCGGGGTTGATAATTAAGCGTATAAATTATTTTACGCTTAGTCGGCCTTTTGTTTGACCAATACGTCGCTGGCGACAACTTCGGTGATGTATTTTTTCACACCGTTCTTGTCCAGGTAATTTCTGTGTACCAGTTTACCCTCAACACTTACATAAGAGCCTTTATCCAATTGAGATTCGATCATATCCGCCAATTTTCCCCACACGGCGATGGAATGCCATTGCGTTTCGGTGACCTTTTCACCTTTTTTGGTGGTGAATTCCTCGCTGGTGGCCATGGAGAAGCGAGCCAGTTTGTTTCCACCGTCAAATGTTTTGATCTCGGGCTTAGCCCCTAAATTACCTGTCAATTGTACTTTGTTTACTACGTTCATAATTGATTGTTTTATTGTTTAATGTTTGATGTTTTATTGTTTAATGTTTGGTGTTTTTTGTTGTGTTTGGTGTTTGATGTTTGATGTGGCGTACTCCGTCTCCCGATACCTGCCTGCCGGCAGACAGGGCCATCGGGATATAATTCAAAATTCATCATTCATAACTCCTACTTCACGTCTTGCATCCTGCCGTCTTGCTTCTTGACTCTTTGTAAAATGCCTTACGGGGCATGATCTTCATTTGTGCATTACCTAGGTGGCTTCGAGTTCGCTTCGAGAGCCTCAGTGTCCTCTTCAGCCACCATCGAGAAAGTCAATCGTACTTCGTAAATCTAAAATCGTAAATAACCCTTCGACTTACTTTTCAACTTTACTCAGCACTAGCAATTCATTCGCTACGATCTCGG
>DAORJH010000127.1:0-6947 GCA_035438925.1 Bacteroidia bacterium
GTTCTTGCTTCAGGAATTGGATAGTAATTGCGATCGATGATCTTATTTAAATTCTTTGTGGCAACGTAAGTGATCTCAAATAATTTGTTGTGATCGAATGTTCCAGTCTTCTCATCTACAAAACGAGGAAGAGCAATAGAAGCTAAATTACAAACGGCTACTTCATCTTTGCTGGTGTACTCGATGATCTCAGTGCAAAGGTTAGAAGATTTAATAGTACCCAAATTCTGCTGATTCGATTTTGAATTGGCAGCATCTTTGAATAACATATATGGATTTCCGGTCTCGATCTGCGCTTCGATGATGGCGCTCCAAAGTTCACGAGCCTTAATTTGTTTACGGTATCTCTTTTCGCTTTCGTATTTTGTATACAAAGCTTCGAATTCAGCACTGTGGCAATCGCTCAATCCAGGGCACTCATTCGGACACATCAAACTCCAATCTCCTTCTTCTTCCACTCTCTTCATGAATAGATCCGGGATCCAAAGTGCAGTGAATAGATCACGTGCGCGCATTTCTTCTTTACCATGATTCTTTCGGATATCAAGGAAATCATAAATGTCAGCATGCCATGGCTCCAGATACACAGCGATAGATCCTTTGCGTTTTCCACCACCCTGATCAACGTAACGAGCTGTTTCGTTATACACTTTTAGCATTGGAATGATCCCGTTGCTGGTTCCGTTCGTTCCTTTAATGTATGAACCAGTTGCACGAACGTTGTGAATATTGATACCGATACCACCTGCGCTCTGAGAAATTCTGGCACAGTTCTTCAATGTATCGTAAATTCCGTCAATGCTGTCTTCTTTCACTTGTAAAAGAAAACATGAACTCATTTGTGGTTTTGGTGTTCCCGCGTTGAATAAGGTTGGTGTTGCATGTGTGAACCAACGCTCGCTCATTAAATTGTAGGTACGGATAGCAGATTCAATATCGTTCTTGTGGATTCCAACGGCCACACGCATTAACATGTGTTGAGGACGCTCAGCCACCTTGTTATTCATCTTTAACAGATAAGAACGCTCAAGGGTCTTGAATCCAAAATAATCGTAACCAAAATCACGGTCATAGATAATAGAAGAGTCTAAGGTATGAGCATTCGCCATTACGATCTCATACACATCTTCTGCGATCAAAGAAGCAGGTTGATGTGTCTTTGGATCGATGTACTTATATAAAGCCTCAATGGTCTTTGAAAAACTCTTGATGGTATTCTTATGCAGGTTGCTCACTGCAATACGAGAAGCCAACTGAGCGTAATCAGGGTGACGGACTGTTAAAGAAGCGGCAGTTTCAGCAGCTAAATTGTCAAGTTCACTGGTTGTTACACCATCGTAAACTCCATCAATTACTTTTTTTGCCACCAGGATAGAGTCTACGTGCGTAGGATCTAAACTATAACTTAGTTTTTGAACGCGGGCAGTGATCTTATCGAACTTTACCGACTCGCGAGTGCCGTCTCTTTTAATTACAAACATAGACTGATTTTAATTTTAGTTTTTTGAGATTTTAATTTTACTTTTTTTATTCCGTTGGGACTTACAAGTTACATACGCTTGAAGCCTTCCCGATTTTTAATTCATTCAACATTTCAACAATCCGATGGTTAATTAAAATTTAACCCGTTTTTTCACATATAAGGCTGAAATCCCCATCCGGAATGTTCGTTCCGGCTCAATCTATTCGCCTGTATGTTTAATTGGGGTTTTTAACCGACCGGTTTTAAACTAGAAATCTTCGTCCAGTTTAAATACATTGTTCTCTTCGCTTTTACCCATCACACCAGCTTTCTGGTATTCGGCAACACGTTTTTCGAAGAAATTGGTTTTTCCCTGTAACGAGATCATTTCCATGAAATCAAATGGATTTGACGCGTTATAGTATTTGTTGCAACCTAAAGCAACCAGCAATCTATCTGCACAAAACTCAATGTACTGGCACATCAGATCAGCATTCATTCCTATCAACTTTACCGGGATCGCATCCACAACAAATTTCTTTTCAATAACCACTGCGTCGGTAATGATCTTGGTAACCTGTTCAGGAGGCAACTGATTTTTCACATGCTTGGTATATAATAAGCAGGCGAAATCACAATGCAATCCCTCATCTCTACTGATCAATTCATTACTAAAGGTAAGACCTGGCATCAGTCCACGTTTTTTCAGCCAGAAGATAGAGCAGAAAGATCCTGAGAAAAAGATCCCTTCCACGGCAGCAAAAGCAATCAATCTTTCAGCAAAACTTCCATTTCCGATCCAACGCAAAGCCCATTGTGCTTTTTCATTCACACAAGGCACGGTATCAACTGCGTGAAGCAGGTAATCCTTTTCTGCCGGGTCTTTAATATAGGTGTCGATCAATAAAGAGTATGTTTCTGAATGGATGTTCTCCATCATGATCTGGAATCCATAGAAACAACGGGCCTCAGGGTACTGTACCTCGTTTGTAAAATTAATGGCCAGATTCTCATTCACAATTCCATCACTTGCCGCAAAGAATGCAAGCACATGTTTTATAAAGTGTTTTTCGTTATCGTTGAGCTTGTTGTTCCAATCCTGCATATCAGAAGCAAGGTCTATTTCTTCTGCAGTCCAAAAACTGGCTTCGGCTTTTTTATAGAATTCCCAAATATCCTTATACTTTATAGGGAAGAGGACAAACCGGTCCTTGTTTTCAGCTAAAATTGGTTCTGTCATAAATAAGTTCTGTTTTATACTAGTGTTAGTGTGTGTGACTTTTGGTAAATGCAAATATTTAAAAAAAAGGGGAGGAGTTAGGGAGAATGAATTAACACCGCTTACTTAGTTTTAAACATAAATGTCGACGAAAAAAGCTGAGAAAAAAAAACTTGCTTGATTACCAAGTCAGTAATAATTCTGAAAAAAAAATCCAAAAAACAGTTGTTCTTTACCAAATTAGTTTTATAAGATCTATGATTGTTGTCGAATTCGAGGCCAAAGCGCTAAGACCTAAATGGATATAAGTTACCGAAGGAAGCCTAATTGCCTCTTTTTAAGCTGAAAGCCAGCTATTTTGCCCTAGATTTGCAACTTAATTGCTTCTATTTCGTTAAACGCTCATAAACTACGCTTATTCAATGTCTGTAACCGAGGTTATACAAGGATTACACAAGAACGACAAGCCGGCAAAAAAATACCTGTTTGAGAATTATTATGGTAAACTATTTGCCCTAGTACTTCGCTACTGTAAAAGTCAGGCACAAGCAGTAGAGATCTTTAATAAAGCATTCAATCTTTCCATTCAGAAGCTGCAAACCCTTAAGAATACACAGATCGACCTGGATGACTTTTTGGAAAAAGAAGTGATCAAGGAAACGATCAATCAGATCAAAAGTCTGCGCAGTGAGTATTACGTTGCCAGTACGGTTTACGCGGTTCAGAAAGAAAATAAGAATTACGACCTTTTCGATGCCAATGAGATCATTGACTATTACTCCATAGATAATGAGATCCTGGTAAAAGCTTTGCAACAATTGGTACCATCACAAAGACTCATCTTTAATTTACATGTGGTAGAGGGATTGAGTCTGGAGGATGCGGCTCAGCTGCTGGAAGCAAGCGAACAAACGGTAAAGAGCAATCTTGAAAAAGCAAGGTTCAATATGCAGAAGAACATCGAAAAAAGTCTACGTCAATCACGCCATGAGCAGTCCTTTTAATTACGAAATAGACGAAAAGAATCTCCGTAGTCGACTGCGTGAAATGAGTGTTCCTTACAGGGAAGATGCATGGATACAGTTCGAGTCTTATTCCGAATACAACAAAAGTGCGCAAAGATCACGCCCTCTTCCTGAATTCAGCCTTAATCTTAGTCGCAACATTGTCATTCCTGTTGCATTTGGTTGTGCCATTCTTCTACTTTCTTTTATACTTTACAAATTCATCGATATCAAGAATGACCAAACAGCCGAAGTGAAAGAACAGGTAACTCCACCTACAAGCTCTGTTCCTGAAAAAGAAAAAGTGAAGGTTGTGCCCATAGACACCATCAAAAAAGAGGCGCCTGTAGTTGATACAACAACGATCGTTAGCACTTCTGTTCCAACAGTTGTGGTTGTTCCTACACTTGCTACTTCTACTTCCGTCACTCCAATTGCCAGTGTAGCTGTTAGTCCTTCTGTTGCAAACACAGAGCTGAAGGCGATCTCTGCTTGGTATGTACATACTTCAGGCGATCTGTATGAGTCACCAAATGTTGCTTCAAAGATCATTGGATCTATTATTGGCGGCAAGAACTATCCTGTTTACGAGATCACTAATTACTTTATAAAGACAAAAGATGCTGCAGGTAATTACGGATATGTATTAAAACGACTAACCGGAACTGCAGAAACTCAAACCAACTCTTTGCCAAAAAAGAAAAAAACAGCCGAAGAAATGGAATCAAAACCACTCAATACACTGCTTCCAACAAGTACTCCGGCTGAAGATGAACCTCAGCTTAAATAGGTTTTCATTTTTTTCAACCAATTAGAATGAAAGACATTTCCTCTTCACAAGATATAGAACTGCTCATAAGAAAATTTTACTCCGACCTTCTTGCGATCCCTGAAATGCAAAAACCATTTGAAGGCATCCATTTCGAAGAACACATACCCAAGATCGTTCATTTCTGGTCGTTCGTGTTGCTGGATGAAGAAGGCTACAAGACCAACGTTTTCGAAAAGCATCTTCATCTTCCCATTGAACTGCCCATGTTTGATACCTGGCTGGCAACTTGGCTGAGATCGGTGGATAGTCTTTTTGCCGGTGAAAAAGCTGAATTAGCAAAGCAGCGTGCAGAGGTTCTGGCCTTTACTTTTAAAGCCAAATGGGCCAAAATAAAACCTTCCTGAAACTGCCTCAAAGATTCGTTCTTCTTTCTGATTTTTATTTTACTTTTGCTGTTCTATGGCAGCAGTTTCAATGGACCAATTAAAAACCGAAGCAATTCAATTGGATCAGGCAGATCCGCTAAAAAGTTTCAGAAGTCAATTTCTTTTTCCTGAACACAATGGAAAAGAAGTCGTTTATTTCACCGGAAATTCACTTGGACTACAGCCAAAAAGTACGAAAGACTACATTCAGCAGGAATTGAACGACTGGGCAAAATTTGGTGTAGAAGGACATTTTCTTGCCAAGAATCCCTGGCTCTCTTATCACGAGTTTCTTACAGAGAACATGGCTGCCATCGTTGGAGCCCTTCCAACAGAAACGGTCATGATGAATCAGCTTACCGTGAATCTTCACCTGCTGCTGGTTTCCTTTTATCGCCCCACTGCAAAACGTTATAAGATACTTTGTGAAGCAAAAGCCTTTCCGAGTGATCAATATGCTCTTTCCTCACAGATCAGATTTCACGGATACGATACTTCGGATGCATTGATCGAGATCGCACCACGTGAAGGAGAATTCATTATTCGCGAAGAAGATATTTATTCTGCCATTGAAGCCAATAAAGATTCTCTTGCCCTTATCATGATCGGTGGTGTGAATTATTTCACCGGACAGGTCTTTGACATGAATGGAATAACAGAAAAAGGTCATCAGGCAGGTGCTATCGTTGGTTTTGATCTTGCACATGGAGCAGGCAATATTGAACTTAAATTGCATGAGTGGGGAGTTGACTTTGCTGCCTGGTGCAGTTATAAATACCTGAACAGCGGACCGGGAAGTGTAGCTGGAGCATTTGTGCATGAAAAACATCACACGAACACTTCTTTGCCATTATTCGCCGGCTGGTGGGGACATGATAAAAAAACACGCTTTTTGATGGACAGTACTTTTGTTCCCATTCAAACAGCAGAACGCTGGCAACTAAGTAATGCTCCGGTACTGAGCATGGCCGCCTGCAGAGCAAGTCTGGCTATTTTTTCAGAAGCAGGCATGCCCGCATTGATCGAAAAGGGAAAAAAACTAAGTACCTATTTAGAAAAGACAGTGAACGAAGTAAGTTCTTCCCACAAAAACTGTTTAAAGGTGATTACTCCAAAAGACAGAAGAGGATGTCAGATCTCCTTTATTGCTCAAGGGTATGGAAAAGCACTTTATAACAAATTAATTGAGAATGGAGTCATTCCTGACTGGAGAGAGCCCAATGTGATCCGATGTGCACCGGTTCCATTGTATAACTCCTTTGATGATGTTTACAGATTCGGTTTAATACTGAACAGTCTTCTGTAACAAGGAATCAATTTATTTTTATATTTGACATGATGCTCGCGTACGTGTCAGAATTTCGCAAAAGGTCTTTATTCCTCTTCATTGCCGTTATTACTGCAAGCAATATTCTTGTTGCTCAGAATCTTGTATTCGACCGGGTAAATACGCAGAATCTGACCAACCCATTCGTGAGCTCACTATTTCAGGACGAGAAAGGTTACTTGTGGGTGGGTACAATTGGCGGATTGAACAAATACAACGGATATGGATTTACCCGTTACCGTTATTTGCAGGATGACTCCACTTCTCTCAGTAATCCTGCTATCACATCCTTTTATCAGAATGACATCAATTTTGTTTATGTGGGCACACGGAATGGTCTCAATATTTATAATTACAATACCGATAAGTTCCAACGGATCTTCTACGATCAAAATTCCGAAAACGCATCGCTCAAAAACAACATCAATTGCATCACCGCTATAAACAAAAAACTTGTCCTTGGTACAGCCGACGGTATTTTAATACTACAGGATAGCAGCTTGCTGACGGTGACTCATAAGAATTCTAAACTGCTCCAAGGATGGAATGTAAATTGCATGTGTGTGGACAGAAACGGTAACCTTTGGATCGGAGCTAAAAAGACGGTGGATGGTGAAATGGTCAATGAGGTTTTTCACTATAGTTTTGCAAGCAGAAGATTGGTGTTGATCGAAGTTGAGAATGCAACAGAACACAGAGGGATATCTGAAGATTATCTGGGAAACATCTGGGTGGCTG
>DAORJH010000128.1:0-6939 GCA_035438925.1 Bacteroidia bacterium
CATTCTCAATCTTCTTCTTGGAAAAGATAAAGACATGCAGAACAATTACAAAGGGAAGATCAATGAATTCACTATTTGGGACAAAGAACTTTCTTTAACGGATATACAAGCTTGGATGAATAAACCTTTGAATGGAACACATCCTTTTTACACCAACCTTCTTGCTTATTACACCATGGCCGAAGGAAATGGATTGATCATAAAAGATTCTAAAAATAATCAGAATTCAACCGGAGTGAATGTACAATGGACCTATGACAGAGGAGATAAACTGGTAAGGACATTTACCGAAAATTTGTTGCGTCCGAATGTTACTTTATTAAGAGGATCATACAATATTACCACCAATACCTTAACAGTAAAAGATTCTGTTCAGAGAAATCCGAACATCGTGCAAACCTATACTGTTGTTTCTAATGGCACCGTTGTTCCTATGATGGATGACGCAGTGAATCTTGTCTCGACGCAAAATCTCTTTGAAACAAGTCCGATAAAAATTTACGATGGAGATTCCGGTACCTTAACTGGAACATTGGCCGTTCCTTCTAATGGAACCATCACCGTAACAAACATGAATTATTACCGTCGTTATCCTTATTTCAATGAATTACTTTCTTTCGTTACACCTTATGGTAAAGGTTTGGATCTGGGTGTAAAAGGAAAAACCTGGTATTATGATGTAAGTGATTTTGCTCCTATCTTAAAGGGACCAAAACGATTAGTAATGGCTTTAGGTGGACAATGGCAGGAGCAAATGGATATTGATTTCTGGTTCATTGTCGGTACACCTGCAAGAACAGTTCTAAACTTCAACCAACTATGGCAAGGAGCAGGACGTGCAGGCGATGCATCCGTTCAAAGTATCAATGCCGATCAGCGCTTTAACACACAAGTTGTAACAACATTGAACAATGGAATCTATTTCAAACTTCGTTCAACGATCACGGGTCATGGTTCACAGGGAGAATTTGCGCAGAATGGCGGCTTCATGAATCACTATTTTAATATTGATGGTGGTCCGAATGAATTTATCTGGCAGATCACACAGAATTGTTCTTACAATCCGGTGCAAGCGCAGGGTGGTACCTGGGTTTACAACCGACAAGGTTGGTGTCCGGGACAAACCTCACTGATGAAAGAATTTGATCTTACAGGAGCATTGGTGGGAGGAACTACTTATAGCCTGGATTACAATTGCTCAAATCCTCCCATTCCAAATGGAGATTACCGATACATTGCCGCGCATCAATTGGTAACATATGGTGCTCCGAATAAATCACTGGATGCTGCACTTGTGGAAGTGATCGCGCCAAGCACAAAGGTATTGTACAGCAGAACAAATCCGATTTGCGCCAATCCTGTTGTTCTTGTTCAGAATACTGGATCTGTTTCTTTAAATAGTATTGAGTTCGATTATTGGGTGAATAATTCCAATGTGAAACAAACGTTTACATGGACCGGTACTTTGAATTTCCTGGATACCATGAGTATCCGATTGCCAATTGGTACGCTTTGGCAAAACGGACTTCAGCCAACAAACAATATTTTCAAAGCCGAGATCAAGAAGACAAATGGTGCAGCAGATACCTATTCATTCAATAACATGTATCAATCTGCTTTTGTAATTCCTGCAGTGGTGAGCAATTCTTTCACAATAGAATTCAAAACAAATAATTATCCTGACGAGAACACCTATACTCTTTACGATGAAAATAACAACATTGTTGGGGCAAGCAGTTTTACGAATGGAGCTAATTTTACCTACAGCGATAATTATGTACTGAACGGCTGTTACCGACTTGTTGTAAAAGATACACAGGGAGATGGTTTAACCTGGTGGGCAAATACAAATCAGGGAAGTGGGTATGTGACAATAAAGAACAGTCTAGGTGCTCCGATCAAAACATTCAATTCAGATTTCGGAGCAGGATTTGAATATAGTTTTACAACAGATTCACCATTGAAGTTGAAAGAAGAAGTATTTGGCTCTATGTTGAATATTTATCCTAATCCGGCAAGAGGGAAGTTCGTAATTGAAGGTTCCGAACTTGAAAATTCAAATATTGAATTGACCGATGTGCTTGGACATGTGATCTATTCGATTGACTCAAAAGAGAAAACGAAAGTGGAGATAAGGGTGAATGAATTAAGCCCTGGAATTTACTTTGCTGTAGTTTCTAAAGATGGTCAACGAATGACAAAGAAAATAGTGGTGAACTAATTCAAGGATCAGCAGTCAGGTAAATTCACTGCAACGGCTAAGCCTCCTTCACTTGTTTCTTTGAATTTGGAATTCATTGCCTTTGCAGTTTCCCACATGGTTGCAATGACTTTGTCCAATGGAACAATTGCGTTTTTTGCATCCGTTTCCAATGCCAGTTCAGCTGCATTGATCGCTTTGATGGCTCCCATCGCATTTCTTTCAATGCAAGGAATTTGAACAAGTCCACCAATAGGATCGCAAGTTAAACCAAGATGATGTTCCATTGCAATTTCTGCTGCCATCAGAACCTGTTCAGGAGAACCGCCCATCAATTCACACAAGGCTCCTGCCGCCATTGCACTTGACACGCCTATTTCAGCCTGACAGCCACCCATTGCAGCAGAAATGGTTGCGCCTTTTTTGAAGATACTTCCAATTTCACCTGCAACCAATAAAAATTGTCTGATCTCTTCTTCGCCTGCCTTGTGATTTTCAATTACCAAATAATACATCAGTACTGCAGGTATAACACCGGCACTACCGTTCGTTGGTGCCGTTACAACTCGACCCAATGAAGCGTTCACTTCATTCACGGCCAATGCAAAGCAACTCACCCACTTTAATATTTGCCTGAACTTGACTTCAGTTTTCCGGATCGTTTCCAGCCATTCTTGAGGAGAAGAATAGGGGAGTGTTCCTTTTATTCCCTGGTGAATATCGTAGGCTCTTCGTTTTACGTTCAATCCACCGGGCAAAGTGCCTTCGGTATGACAACCCGTGAACATACATTCCAGCATCGTTTCCCAGATCTTGATCAGGTCTTTGTTGATCGTTTCTGTACTCCTCAAGGCCTTTTCATTTTCCAAAACGATCTCTGATATTTTTTTATTTTCTTTTTTGCAATATTCCAGTAACTGATCGGCAATTTCTATCGGGAAAGGAAAAGGTTTTGCACTCTTGATATTATCCTTAGCACTGTTTTCCTTTACAACAAATCCACCACCAATGGAATAGAAGGTGGATGCATATTCATTCATGTCATAGACAGCAGTAAAAGTAAGTGCATTGGCATGATAAGGGAGAAAATTGCGATTGAAATGTATATCCTTTGTTATGGAAAAAGGTATTGGAAATTTTCCCTGAACGAGTAATTTCTCCTCTGTTTTGATGCTGTTGATGATACTTTGAATATTATCAATGGGAATTGTAACCGGATCTTCTCCACTTAATCCCAGAAGTACAGCCAGGTCGGTTGCATGTCCTTTGCCGGTAAGCGATAGGGATCCGAACAGATCCACTTTTATTTCGCTCACTTTTTGAAGATCTGTTTTTTCTTTCAGTTCAAGTAAAAATTGTTCTGCCGCACGCCATGGTCCGAGTGTGTGAGAGCTGGAAGGACCAACCCCTATCTTGAGCATGTCGAAAACTGAAATGAATTCCATCTGAGGGCAAAACTAATAGACAAGATTCATTCCAAAGAAAGTACTTGAAGATATTATAATCAAATCATTGTTAAGAAAACCGGAAGGCTTTTTATAATAGCATTACTAAGATTTTTGCTTATGCTTCTATGAAAAAGTATATTTGATAAAAAATGTTATGCTAAAATCAATATCCTTGTTCGCCATTATTCTCTTTTTCTCTTGTGGTAGCGGAAAAGAGCCTTCTTCTTTGAAAAGTAAAGTTGTCTGTAGTGATTCTGTTGAAGTCGAGCAATTCGATTCGCTTGGAAATCCATTTATGGTAAGAATTCCTGGAAAGTGCGATACGATCGTTGAAGCCAATTCTCATTGATCAGGCAAGATCCCACAGATCAAGATTATTCTGAATTTGTCTGTGGATAGTCTTAGGTTTATGTAGGCGATTCACATTAAAACTTGTATTGAATTGACTGATCATTATCATTTATTTAGGAGCTTTCCCTTGCTAACTTAGCTAAATAAACCTTAATACCAACTAACATGCAAAAGCACGACTTATTACACGAGTTTCCTCAACACAAGGAGAAAATTCATAACTTAAAAGTAAGTGATACTCATTTCAGAAAATTATTTGAAGAGTATCATCATGTTGATCACAACATCCATAGCGTTGAATCGGGCGCTAGTCCCACTACGGATGAGCATTTGAATGAATTGAGGTTGAAAAGGGTTCATTTGAAGGATGAGATCTACCAGTACTTGACCAAAAGTTAGATGAGGAATTAATTTCTGACCCTGAACATTTTGATGAACCCGTTAAGAACATGACGGGTTCATTTCATTTTAATTTTCCTGTAGAAATAGGATTTGTTTCGTAATAAAGGTTAAATTTGAAATAGTAATAAATTCAAAAGTATGAATGAGATTCAAGCATCGATCGTAGACAGAATCAGCGAAAAGTACAAGAGTATTGGGCAAGATCCCAACACCCATTTAGAAGGCCTGGTTTGGGCAAATCCAATCACGTATTGGGATTATATCATGCCGGATGCATTATTGTCCTTGCAAATTCAGCGTACAACGCAACCAGATGAGATGGTATTCATCATGTATCATCAGATCAATGAACTGTTGTTTAAAATGATCTTATGGGAGATCGATCAGGTAAGTAACAGAGAAGATGTGACGGCAGAATTCTTTTCTGAGAAGTTAACCAGGGTGAGTCGTTATTTCGATATGTTATCCTCTTCCTTCAACGTCATGGGTGATGGAATGGAAAAGGAACAATACATGAAATTCAGAAATACCTTGACTCCAGCAAGTGGATTTCAAAGTGCACAATACAGACTGATCGAATTTGCATCAACGGAACTGATCAATCTGATCGATTTTCGTTTCAGAGCGACCATCGATCGCAATACACCTTATGAGCATGCCTATGATCATTTGTATTGGCAGGCAGCAGGCAAGGATCACGCAACAGGAAAGAAGAACACATTGATCACTCTTTTTGAAAGACGTTATAAAGCTGAGTTTTTATCAAAGATGGAATCGTATAACACGACCAATCTATGGACCAAGTTCAAACAATTACCTGACGCTATAAAGAACAACATTGATCTTCGCAATGCAATGCGTCACTACGATCATACAGTAAATGTAAAATGGGTAATGGCTCATTACGATGCAGCAGGAAAATACTTGGGGAACGCAGAAGCAACAGGAGGAAGTGATTGGAGAAAATACATGCATCCTAGGTATCAACGTCGCATTTTCTTCCCGGATCTATGGACAAAAGAAGAACTCGAGAACTGGGGTGTGACGAATTTACAATCTTGCGAGATCTTGAAATAGTTGAAAAGAAAGTTCTGAGAATTTAGAATTTCTAGCATTGCAGTATTAACTTATAATTCCTTTCTGATACATCAGAAGGGGCTTTCTTTATTAATTGTACCCAGCGGATCGGGAATATCGAACTTACTCGAGGGTTTTCAAGGGATTCGAATTCTGATGAACTCTCGAAAGTGGAAATCACTCCTTTATTTGCAAGAGGAGTAAGTCAATCCACTTGGCAGCCCGGCAATTTAGTAGTTACAACGGTAGTAGTTTCTCAAACCATAACCACGGCCTATGTGGTAAGCGGGGGTAACGGTCCGGGTTGTACCGTTGTTTTAACTCTTACTCAATCGGCTTCAGATTGTAGTGTCATTGAATAATTAAGCGACTTTTTTACCGATTTAAATGTTTATGCAAACCCTTCTTGCAAAGAATTTACAATTGAAAATAAATTTAATTCCGAAAGCGAATTATATTTTTACGATTCACAGGCTAAACTTTTATTTTCGAATAAATACGGCCGATCTGAAACTCCGATAAAAATAAATACTTCCGATTATACTGAAAGAATTTATCATTTAAGGATAAGCTCTGCCGGAATAAATTAAAGGGCGAAGGTGGCTGTTTCTAAATAATTTCTGCATTTATTTCTTGGCTTTAAATGAACCGTCATAAAAATCTAGCGGTTTTTTCTTTACCCAATTTATAAATTTTTGAAGGTCTTCGTTTTCTAATATTTTTTCGATAGAGGTATAAGTGCGAGCTAATTCTTTTTCATTAAAAATAGAATGCACTTTGCTGTGACAGATTTTATGCATCATTATAGTAATATCCCCTTTTCCTCCTTGAGAAAGAGGAATTAAATGGTGACGACAACTTGGTTCAGCCAGTTCACGCAAACAAATCGGGCATTTGACTTCTTCCATGTTTTTAATAATTGTGTTCAGAAATCAAAATTAATTTATTGGAGACTAACCTGAATGACCAAGGCCCCTTGTAAATAACTACCGGAGCCTCCGCCAATATAGGCAGCACTTCCACCGATTGGAATCAACAATCCTCTTACATCAAAAGTATGAGTACCGGCACCTAAAACTTTAACTGTTTTCATTACCGCGTTGCCATAGGTATTGTATGCGTTATTTAAAGTTGAAGGACCAACTCCAATGCGTTTTAACCCTCCATTTCCCGCGATCCAGGTAGCATTGGTGAATATGGCAACTTCGCTGGAGCTTGGCCACATAGCTCCAGCAATCTCCAGACCTATATCACAATGAATAACAAATGTACCTGTCATTCCAGCCGGAACCGTTAGTGTTAATGACATCCCGGGAATAATTTGCCAAGAAAGATTGGAAGTAATTCCTGCGGTGCTATATGCATAGTAGGTAGCATGATTACTTGGTGGACCCGGTGCTCCTGTAGGACCTTGCGGGCCTACGGGACCTTGTGGTCCGGTAGGACCTGTTGCTCCCGTAG
>DAORJH010000129.1:0-6937 GCA_035438925.1 Bacteroidia bacterium
TACAAAGCCTGCGACTCTCGTGAAAGGCGGAACTGCAAATCTTCAAGGCAATCTTATCATGCGCGGTGTGACCAAACCGATCACTTTGCAAATGAATTACAAAGAACGGTAGAGCAAAAGCAAATGATGGCAACATTCAGACAAAATCACCTAAGAGACAGCCTTGTTCAATCAGCAAAGATCGAAAAGCAAAATGCACAAATCTCAAAGAACGAACTCATTAGAACTAGTCTTCTAATTATAGTTCTTATTATTGGTGTTTTTTCCTTTCTCCTCTACAAACGATTTAAATTAACGCAAACACAAAATGAATTGATCACAAAACAAAAGCAATTGGTAGAAGAAAAACAAAACGAGATCCTGTCAAGTATTCATTATGCTCAAAGAATTCAACGATCTCTCTTGCCGACAGATAAATTCATTGAAAGGATCTTCAATAAAAAGAAACCTTCCTGAACCATTAACGTACAATATGTAAAGAGATGAGGCCGATCCTCCGGCGATTTAGAGCGGGTTGAGGCGTCAATACTCAAGGATGATTCCTTCATTTATTGGTTTACACGCTCATGCCTGTAAGTGTGAGCGTGTTTTTTATTACAACTATGAGTACTTTTTAAATATTCTCTTCAAGTACTTATCAGTTGGCAAAAGCGAAGTTTGAATTCTTTTTGCATAATTCAAACTATCTATGATCTCTTGTTGCTTCTCCTCAATAATGGCGTTCTTTGCTTCGAGCATTTCCTTTTGTTTTTGTACCTCTTCATGCTGCTTAGAGATCACTTTGTTGGCTTTTTTCTTATTCAAATAGCCTCTGTAAACAACTACAGCAAGAAAAAGTAACAAGATAAATCCTCCAATAAAAGCATTCCGGATCACAGCTTCTCTCCTTTTTTCTTCGTTCGCGATAAGATCCTTTTTTTGCTGTTCAGCCTTTGCTGCCTCTTCCTTAACCTGAAAATCAAAATTCAACTCACGCTTTGTGATCTCATTCATCTTAGACTCTGATATGATCTTACTTTGCAGATCCGTCAATTTCCTGTAATTATAGTAGGCTCCTTTAAAATCACCCATTGCGCTGTCTACGCTTGAAAGTTGTTCATAAATGTTCTTCTGTGCTTCAGGCATCTTTGTGATCTCTGCAAACTGCAAACCTTGATTCAACAGGCTTTTACACTCTTTAAAATTCTTCTTGAAATACTGTATTCGAGAAAGATTTATGTACACCGTGGCAATTTCAATATGATTATTTAGTTTAACATATAAATTCTTAGCTTTCTCAAAAAACAACTCCGCCTTATCAAAATCCTTCATGTTAAAATACAAGAGTCCTGCATTCAGAAGATTGGCTGCTAACGAATTCTCATTCCCAATCAAACTATCGATGTGCGCCCCTTCCTTATAAGACGTTAAAGCACTCTGCAATTCACCGGTGAGTTGCTGTATATTTCCAACATTAACCAAGCTGAATGAAATCTGAACTGAATCCTTATTTCTACGTGCAATTTCCAATGCCTCCTTATAATAAAACAAAGCTTTCTCATTCTTTCCGGTATACATAAAAGTTGTACCTATACTCAATAAAGTCGACGGCATATTCACCGAGTCATTTCTTTGTCTGAGTTTTTCAAGGGATCTTAATTGATAGTTCAAAGCTTCAGGATATTTACCAAGATCACTGTAGGCAGTTGCTATATTGACAATAACTCTACGCACTCCATCTTCATTATCTAATCGCTCCATTCTATTCAAAGAAACTGTATAATGATGCAATGCCTCAGGATACTGGTTCAAATGACGATGAATCATTCCTTTCATCATATGCGAATAAGCTTCTGTGATCTTAATATTTCGTACAGAGCGTTGCTCGATGGGTAATGCATCAAATGTTCTGAAAGCTTGCCTGTTTATTTCTAATGCTTGATCATTGAGTCCTGCATCCAGTAATTTCCAAGCCAAGTAATTGTACATTTTGATACGCGAGGAATCTTTTGTCTCACTTTTGATCTTCAACCTGTACTCTTCAATCTCCTTAGTTTGCGCTAAAAGGAGTAGTCCACAGAAAAGTAAAAAAATCAAGCATATCGTCTTCATTGTGCAAGTAAAAAAATTAAGTTCAGTAAATGCGAAAAAACTATTTTCGCTTAAGTGCAGTAATTGTATCAGAAGGGTTTTGAGCACTAAAAACGGTATTTCCTGCCACTAGCACATCTGCTCCACAACCGATCAGTTTCTGATAGTTATTGAGATCCACGCCCCCATCAATTTCTATAAGGGTATTTGCATTTTTCTGAACGATCAATTGTTTTAATCTTACAATTTTTTCGTAAGTGTTCTCAATGAATTTCTGTCCACCATAACCAGGATTCACACTCATTAAACAGATCAGATCAATATCCTGTATGGTATCTTCAAGTAAATTAATATTTGTGTGCGGATTAACGGCCACACCGGCTTTCATCCCATGACTTTTAATATTCTGAATACTTCTGTGAAGATGCGTGCAAGCTTCAATGTGAACACTTAAATATTCTGCACCTGCATCTTTGAATTGTTTTACATAACGATCCGGATCCACGATCATCAGATGCACATCCAAAGGTTTTTTGGCATACTTCTGAATTGCCTTGAGAACAGGAAATCCAAAGGAAATATTCGGCACAAATACTCCATCCATCACGTCCACATGAAACCAATCAGCTTCCGATTGATTGATCATTTCAATGTCTTTTCTTAGGTCCGAAAAATCGGCGGAAAGAATGGATGGGGCTATTTTATGCATAACTCCGACAAATTTATTTAAAAATTAAAGAATTACGATCCCTATCCTCTCACTTTTGGACTTATTCCGAAAGAAGTGTTCAACAAACTATCAACTGATGGGACCTGAGGATTCTTTCAAACTCAAATATCAAAGGTTAACTTGCAACGCTCTGGCTCCAATATTCCATGGTTCACATCTTCCTCCAGCATCAATCGAACCTTACGCAGTTCCTCCTTATAAGGGGCATGTAGCTCCCTCCGCTTCATTGCTTCCACAAATCGTCTTGCTTCTTCCTTGTTCTCAAGTATCAATCCCGGAACTTTGGTCGGTTTGCCATCATCTCCCTTCGCCACCATAGTAAAATAGGATGTGTTGGTGTGCTTAACAGTACCGATCTTAAAATTCTCTGAAATGACTTTTATCCCAACTACCATGGATGTATTCCCAACATAATTCACTGATGCGCTCATACTCACCATCTCCCCTACTTCCACCGGCTGTAAAAAATCCACATTCTCAACTGAAACCGTTACACAGTAACAACCGGCATGCTTTGAGGCACAGGCATAGGCTACCTTGTCCATTAGTGAAAGCAGTATGCCTCCGTGTATCTTGCCCCCGAAATTAGCATATGCCGGGATCATTAGTTCAGTGAGTGTGGTCCTTGAATAACTCACTTGTCGGTATTCTGTTTCGTCCTTCATGATAATGGTCAGTATTTTACACAAGAAAAATACTGAATTTGACTCGTCTTTCATAATAAAAAACAAGGTTTAGCGGAATTAAGATAAATATTATATTTATTGCAGTTTAAAGATTTAAAACCGATATATTTGCCACGCTTCAAAACACTAAATCCATGGAAGTAAAAGACATTAAAGACACAGATCTTTCGAAAAATCCGGTTATTGCACAAATGATGCTGAATAACCATGAGCAGATTGTTTATTGTAATGACAATGCAACTGGACTAAAAGCCATCATAGCGATACACAATACGGTATTGGGTCCTTCTTTGGGCGGAACCAGAATGTGGAATTACAACAATGAAATGGAAGCATTGACGGATGTATTGCGTTTATCTCGTGGGATGACCTATAAATCTTCAGTTGCAGGTTTGAATCTTGGAGGAGGTAAAGCTGTTATCATTGGTGATGCGAAAAAGATAAAGAACGAGGCTTTGCTTCGCCGATTCGGAAAGTTTGTGGATAGTCTTGGTGGAAAATACATCACCGCTGAAGATGTGGCCATGAGCAGCCGTGATATGGAGATCATACATATGGAGACGGAATACGTTAGTGGTCTACCTGAGAACATGGGTGGAAGCGGAGATCCGAGTCCGGTTACAGCTTACGGCGTCTATGTAAGCATGAAAGCTGCTGCCAAAGAAGTGTGGGGAAGCGATAAATTATCAGGAAAAAAAGTGTTGGTACAAGGTATTGGACATGTTGGAGAAGTACTCGTTAGTCATTTGACGAAAGATGGAGCAAAGGTTTATATCAATGATATCAGTGAAGAAAGATTAAAAGAAGTGGCCGCGAAATACAAGGCAGAAGTTGTGAGTGCCGATAAAATGTTCGATCTGGACATTGATGTGTATGCTCCTTGTGCTTTAGGTGCAACAGTGAACGATGATACATTGGCGAAATTAAAATGCAAGATCATTTGTGGTGCAGCGAATAATCAATTACTGAATGAAAAAGTGCACGGAGAAACAGTAGGTAAACAAGGAATACTTTATGCCCCTGACTTTGTTGTTAATGCAGGTGGGATCATCAACGTTTATTATGAACTGGAAGGTTATAATAGAGAAAGAGCCTTAGCCCATGCTGAAAAGATATATGATACAACATTCAACCTCTTTCAAATTGCAAAAAAGGAAGGTATACCTACTTACATGGCCGCAAACCGAATTGCAGAACAAAGGATTGAGGCAATCGCAAGGATCAATGCAGTTCTTTGATCACGAATACCAACGTCATCCACGTACTAAAAATAAATAAATGCTCAATAGAAGATTTCTCAGAATAAAGGTAATGCAGGCGCTGTATTCCTATTTTCAGCACGAACAGGCCAGTCCGGCCTTTTTCGAGAAAGAACTCTTTAAGAGTATCGACAAAATCAATGAACTCTATCTTTCTATTCTATTACTCTTTATTGACCTGAGGCATGTTGCACTTGTGATCATTGATGAGAATAAAAATAAAAGATTACCTACAAAAGAAGATCTGGATCCAAATTTGAAATTCGTCAACAATCTTCTACTAGTGAGTCTGGATGGAAACAAAGCGCTTACAGATGCTGTAGCCAAAAAGAAGATCTCATGGCAAAGTGATTTTGATGTGGTTCGCAAGTTGTACAATGAAATTCGTAACAGTGATTTGTACAAGAATTACATGTTGAACAAAGAACAGAATCTGGAAGAGGACAAACAATTTCTCGTGACATTGATTACTGAATATTTAAGTCAGAATGAATTGTTAGCTTCATTATTTGAAGAGCGAAATATACACTGGGCAGATGATAGCTTTGTTGCCTTCAACTCCGTGATCCGGAATTTTGAGACCAGCACTGAGAATTTCAAACTTCTTCCCTTGTTGAAGGACGAGAAAGATGATATGGAATTCATGAGCATTCTTTTTAATAAGACCATACTCTACAAAAAGAATTTTGAAGAGCTCATTGATAAACATACCAAGAACTGGGAGATCGAACGAATTGCGAATATGGACATGCTACTGATGGAAATGGCATTGGCTGAGATCCTCTACATTCCAAATGTTCCGGTGAAAGCATCACTCAATGAATACATCGATATTTCAAAGGAATACAGTACTCCCAACAGCAAAACCTTTGTGAACGGCGTTTTGGATAAAATAATTGCCGAGCTGAAACACGAAGGAAAGATCAATAAGACCGGAAGAGGATTAAAAGAAAACTAATTTTCAACTTTCGCTTCTCCTATTCAATTTTCACTTTAGAACATTTCATTCAACACTTAAAACCTTCTGTTACAGTAGGATTAAGCTAAAACTTTGCTTTTTAATGATAAATTCTGCATATTTATCCTTGTTAATAATGAACTAGCTTTATTCAGAACTCATGAAAAACTACATTGTACATGCTGACACCAAATCACCGGAGATCGTTTTCTTAACCACAGGAGTATGTATGATCAGTGGCAGCTCAAGACCCGAAAATTCGGTCAGCTTCTACAAGCCTTTCATTGCCTGGATAAATGAATACAAAAAAACTTCTCCTGCAAAGATCGATCTTACTTTAGACCTAGATTATGTAAACTCTTCCAGTATAAAAGTAATGATGGACATTTTAAAATTACTGAAAGAAATAGCTTCCAAGAAATCGTTTACTATCACCTGGCTTTACGAAGAAGAAGATCTGGATGCCTTGGATCTTGGAAAGGTTCTAGAAAAGAATCTTGGTGTAGATTTCAATTACGTACTTAAATAAAGTTCGAAGGACAGCAGCTTCATGCTCGTTCAACAAATTAAATATTCAGCTTACTAATTTCTCACTGCTTTTAAAAATCTGACATTGTTACTCATGTCTCTTATGAGTTCAATTTCATCAAAGAATCCTGAATCGATCGCAATGTCTTTTACCGCATCAGCAGTTAGTGGATTCAACTCAAAATAAAGTTTACCCCTGCGTTTCAAACTCACCCCACAAAACGAAATGATCTTTCTGTAAAAAATGACAGCATCATCTTCATCAGAGAAAAGGGCAAGGTGTGGTTCGAAATCGATCACTTGTTTCGAGAGTGTAGCACTTTCAGATCTTTTTATATAAGGCGGATTACTTACGATCACCTCAAATTTTTCAGGGAAAACGCGAAGCATTTCTTCCTTGTTTAACACATCAGCAATTCGAAGTTGAACGGAAACACCATTCGTATCTGCATTTTGTCTCGCAACATGAAGTGCATCTCGACTGATATCACAGGCAAGAACATGGCAGGACGGCAATTTTTTATTGATGGCGATTGGAATACATCCACTTCCGGTGCCAATATCCAGCAAGTCTTCGCAATCTTTATTCTCCTTTATGATCAGATCGACCAGTTCCTCTGTCTCCGGCCGTGGTATCAAAACGTGTTCATTCACATTCAGATCCAATCCGTAAAAGAAAGTTTTTCCAATAATATATTGCAAGGGT
>DAORJH010000130.1:0-6907 GCA_035438925.1 Bacteroidia bacterium
CCTTTAGTTGGATCAATGAAGAAAAATTTCGTTCGCCATGTCGTGATTCTAAGGCCATTTTCAGAAAAAGATGCTGCAATTCATCCGCTTTGTTCAATACTCCCATTGAAGAGTGATTCGTGGTTTTAATGATAACTTTGCTTTTACTGCTGTCTTTCACTCTAATCACCGTTGTAGTTTCAAAACTGTCTTTCTTTAAAACTAGATGCTTCTTCTTTAGCTTTACGGAATCTGAATTGCCCTTGATTTCAGATATGATGATCCGGATACTTTCCTTAGCTTCAGAATTGATATGCTCATCTGACAGTAAAACGGAGTCAAGGTTCTTTATGATGAATTTTGAATCTTCTTTTCTTTGAAGTCTTTCTCCTGTTTTCAAAATAGAAATTCTTGTCTTTTCATTGAGCTCCTGCTCCTTTAATTGGTAAACGGAGTATAACCAAATCGCCTGTAAAACCGTTAAGCTTAATAAAGCGAAAGTTATTAGTGAGGGGATAAGTAATTTCTTACGGTTCATTCCAACTCAAATTTAATTACTATTCGAAGCAGCCACCGGACTTTAACTTTTCTTTAACAGGCTTTAACCACCCTTTAACCCTAAAGGGCTGAACGCTCATCTACTTTTGTCTTATAAAAAAACAAAATATGAAATCAATCTTAAAAAGTGTTTTGGTCATAACCGGGATGGTTGTGATGACTACAGGCCTGAATGCTCAGGACAAAAAAATGAAGATCATCATCAAAGAAAACAAAAACGGACAAGAAACCGTAACAGAGTCGGATGAATTGACTCCGGAAATAAAAGAAAAGCTGAAGAATGACGGAATTTCTGTTGAGGAATTAGAGTCAGGAAAAGCAGGAGAACACAAAAAGATAATCATCAACAAAGAAATTGAAGGAGAAGAAGGTGATGGAAAAGCAGAGAAGGTGATCATTCAATCAGGCGACATGAATGATCCTGAACTGAAAAAAATGATGGAAGAAAACAATGTTAAAGTGACAACAGAAGATGGCCAAACCAAAGTGATCGTAGATGGTAAAGAAGTGACTTCAGCCGATTCGAAAGATCACAAACACAAGATCGTAAAAGTAGTGATCAAGAAAATTGAACTCACAGAACCTAATTCAGCTGAATACAAGAAGGCAGGCATACAAGAACCCAAAGAAAAACTTGAGGTTCAAAACATGAATGCATCACCTAATCCAAGTAATGGAAAATTCAGAGTCAGTTTTTCAAGTCCGGACAAGGCAAACGTAAATCTAACTGTAAGAAACATAGAAGGAAAAGAAGTTTACAATGAATTGATAAGCAACTTCAATGGAAATTACGATAAAGAGATCGATCTTAACACAAGTAACAAAGGCATTTATTTTGTAACTCTTACCCAAGGAAAAAAATCCACAACGAAGAAACTGATCGTTGACTAATCTCCAAAAAAAAGGCCGGTGTTGTGCCGGCCTTATTGATTTTTATCATCCTCCCGCCTTTTTCACCTTATAATTCATTTCGCTCAGTATCTTCACTAGTTTATCACGATGATCACCCTGTAAAAGTATTTCTCCGTTCTTCACACTTCCCCCCACCCCACATTTCTGTTTTAGAGTTTTTCCAAGTGCTTCCAGATCATTTTCCTTACCAATGAAACCAGTTACTCGACTTAGCAATTTACCACCACCCAGACGATCAAGATAAACCTTGAGCTGTTGTTGAGAAGCCGGTAGTGTTGCGTCCCCTTCTTCCTGTTCCTCTTCCGGTTTAAAATTCGGATTCGTGCTGTAAACCATATTGCCGGTGTTCCTTTTCTTGCTACTCATTTTCTGTTTTTTAAGGTCGATAAAGTGATGCCGAGTGCCATTAACACTAGCAAATTAAAGTAAAGATAAGGAAAACTAAAATCTTTGTCGTTCTTCTTTTCATTTATCTGCTGTTCGTTATATGCATTCTCTCTTTTGTTCTTTGCATTCGCCTTCATTAAACTGTCTTTAAGAAAAAAATGTTTGCTCAATAAGTTATAAGCGATCTCAAAATTTCCTTTTTCCGCCATTTGAACCGATCGTTGCTTGAGCCACTGTATCCTTCCACTCAAATAATCATGCTTCTGTATGATCGTATCTGCTCTTAACAGGTATTCCTCAGCCATCGATACATCTTTTTTATAAGATGCTGCAAGTGCAAGATTTAGGTATGTATCTGCTTTCTCTGTTTCAGCATCCATCATTTCATATAGCTTGATCGCATCCATGCAACAAGCAATCGCTTCGTCTTGCCGGTTCATCACCATTTTTACAACTGCTATATTATTCAAAGCTTGCGCTTGCAATTCATAATCATTCTGTTTCTTCCCAATTCGTAAGGCTCGGGAAAAATAATCAGCTGCTTTGAATAAACTTAAACTGTCTTTTTCCAGAGAACCTTTGTTTGCATTCAATGTCCCCAGATTAAGTAAGCATGCCGGGATCTGTTCGTTTTCATTTAACTCAAGTGCTATTTTTAATGCCTCTTCATAATGCCTTTCAGCTGCAATAGCCAATTCCATGTCGCTGTAAACATTTCCAAGATTGATATGACTTTTCATCATTCCTTTCTTGTCATTTATCTTCTCTCTTTTCTCTAATGCTTGTTTATGACAAAGCAGCGCTTTTGGAAGATCTCCTTTTCTGTAATACAAAATACCTTTCAGGCTTTTGGCTTTGGCGATGTGAAAAACAGAATGGCTTTTCTCTGCAAATCGCTCAGCCAATTCACTGCAATCAAAACTATACAATGGATCTGTACTTCTATGAGAAAATCCTTCCTTATAAAAGAGTTCCACGCGATCTGTATCGGAAGGGAATTTTAAGGCAATAGCAAGTATTGAATCGGTTGACTGGGCCCGGACATTTAATAAAATGAGGAAAAGTATGAAAACAAAAAGAGCTCTCACGCGTTTCAAATATATACATTTAAAGCCAAAATCATTCTATGATCCACTACTCGATCAGCAGAAAAAATCCTGCTTCCCACTATGTTTATTTTGATCTTTTAATTGATCAGGTTAACTCCGATTCGTTAGAATTACAACTAGCTGCATGGAGACCCGGAAGATATGAACTTGGGAATTTTGCTAAGAACATAAAACGCGTGGATGCATTCGATCAGAACAATGAACCCGTATCTTACCGCAAGCGTTCCAAGGATCTTTGGGTGCTGAATACTAAAGGGTGTTCTTCACTGAAAATAACATACAGTTACTACTGCAACGAATTAAATGCCGGAGCTTGTTTTTCAGATGTAGATCAGTTGTATCTGAATCCGGTTCATTGTTGCATGTGCGTAATTGGAAGAGAAAATGATGCGCATGTAATGGAACTCCAGATTCCTGATGAATTTAATATTGCTTCTTCCTTGAAAACAGAAGGGAGAAAACTGATCGCTTCCAATTATCATGAGTTGGTTGATTCACCTTTCATTGCATCAGCACAACTCCAGACAGAAAAATATTCGGTGAACAATATTGATTTCTATCTGCATTTCAATGGTACATGCCGACCCGATATTGATAAATACAAAAAAGATTTTTCAGCCTTCACAAAAAAACAAATTGAGTTCTGGGGCGATTTTCCAGTGAATGAATATCATTTTCTGTTTCAGGTATTAAGTATAAAATTCTACCACGGCGTTGAACATCAAAAAAACACGGTAATTGCAATTGGTCCTGGCTATGCGATCAATGGTGGTGCCACGTATGAAGATGTGCTTGGAGTGAGTTGTCATGAATTGTTTCATACCTGGAATATTAAATTCATTCGTCCTGCCGAAATGCTTCCGTATGATTACACAAAGGAAAATTATGCACGAACCGGATATGTATATGAAGGATTTACTACTTATTACGGAGATAAATTATTATTGAGCAGTGATGTTTTTACGGAGAGGCAATATTTAGATACGTTGCAGGAAAGACTGGTCAAACACTTTCATAATTTCGGGAGGTATAACTTAAGTGTTGCCGATAGCAGTTGGGAAACCTGGCTGGACGGATATGTTCCCGGAGTACCCTACAGAAAAACAAATATTTATGATGAGGGAAATCTGATTGCATTTATGCTGGATATTAAGATCATGCAAAGCACTCAAAATAAAAAAAGGTTGAGGGATGTGTGTGTGATCCTGTATGAACGATTTGGAAAAATGAAGAAGGGTTATCAGGAAAAAGACTTGATCGACATTTGTAACGAGGTAAGTGGCACCGATCTAACTTCCTTCTTTACGGAATATGTTTATTCAACAACAGATTTTGAGGCCGGTTTGATTCCCTGCTTTGAATATATCGGTCTTGAATTTACAAAGGCAAAGAGTTTAAATCACTGCGAACATTTTTACGGATGCAAAGCAGTGGATGCAGGTGCCAATTCAAAACTCACGCTTGTTGCTCCCTATTCTCCAGCCTGGAAAGCAGGTTTGTTTGCAGGAGATGAGATCCTTGCAGTGAACGGAATGATGCTGAAGAACAATTTCAATCAATGGCTGGAATATTTTGAGAAGGATGAAATAATTTCTTTGACAGTGAATAGTGGAGATAAATTGAGAACAATGAACCTGCAAAAAGATAAAAAAGGAAACACATTTTTCTTTGATCCAAAGCTATCTTTGTCAGAAACTTCAACGGAAAACCAAAAGTCCAATTTTAAGTTATGGAGATTCATCTAGCTGTTTATCAATTATTTACAAAATTTAGATTTAAGTCTTGTTAAAAACTTTCGGTCTTAAAAAACCTAAAAATTGATATTAAACAGTAATTTCAATTTATTAATTAACTAAAAAAATAAAAAATGGAAGAAACAACACCAACAGGAACATCAACTGAAGCTGCGGCGGTTAGTACCCCAGCTAGACCTCAATTTATAACAATTTTGTGCGTATTAAGTTTTATTGGAAGTGGAATTTGGGCTTTAGTTTCCCTAATAGGAACATTTGCATCTGGATTCATAATGAGTTTTTTAGGCATTGGGGCTAATTCTTTACCTCCCATGGAAGAAACTGGTATGAGCCAAGAACAAATGAATGCAGTCACAGAAGCCGCTTCTTCTTCAGGTGGAATGGCCTCAGTAATTTTTTCTTATTTTATGGTAATAATGGTAGTTTCCTTAGTCTTGTCAATTGTCTCGATTTTAGGTGTTGTTAAAATGTGGAAACTTAAAAAAAGTGGTTATTGGTTATATGCTGGTGTGAATGGACTTCTTGCTATATTAATGTTGGTGGGCGGTAGTTGGTTTCAGGCTTTAGTTGGTATTGCTTTCATCGTACTTTATGGTTTGAACCTTAAGCACATGAAATAGTCCTTCAAAGGAATCTTTGTGAGAACCCCTTTCTGAACGAAAGGGGTTTTTTTATTGGAGACTACCTGGCATTAGATCCTATGTCGTTTGAATGTCTTTTCTTTCGAATGGTCATGATCACACTTTAAAAACATCTCAATACACAAAACAATAAAACCTTATATTTATAAAAAAATAAAAATGGAACAAAACACTACATCAGACCCAAATGCCGGTAAGAGCTTGGGTGTAGCCGGCCTCGTGGTTGGTATCATCTCTTTAATTTTCTCCTTCATTCCTTGTCTAGGAGCCTGGGCCTTTATCCCTGCCATCGTTGGGATCATTCTTTCTGCTGTTTCAATGAAACAAGCCGGACCGAACGGATCCAAAGGAATGGCGATCGGTGGATTGATCTGCGCAGTTATCGCTGTGATCTTTGCTTGCTACTGGCTTTACCTAATGTTCTTTGGAGTAGGAAAAGTAATGGATGAAATTCAAAAATCAGGCATGATGGATTCACTTGATAAGGCTTTCAAACAAATGGGCGATTCAATGAATAAGGCTGTGAAGATCCTCGAAGAAGTAAAGGACACAACAAACAAACAATAAATGCTCAAAACGCCATCTTATCTTTTTATAAGCTGGGTGTTTTTTATTTTGATAGGAATGGTCTTTGGCTATTCCTATCTTTTTTATCCCAATAAACATCCTATTGATTGTGTTATAAAAGAAAGGACCGGAAAGGATTGTCCATCCTGTGGATTCTCGCGGTCTTTTTCACATTACACACATTTTGAGTGGAAGGAAGGGATAGCCTCCAATCCCCTTTCATTACCTGTATTCATTTATTTTTTACTGCAATTCCTGTTTCGTTTTATTCTGATCCTCAATTATAGAATTCGGATCTTTGAGATCCATTCCAAATTCATCAAAACCGACATTCTCATTAGCATTTCAGGTTTTTTATTTGCATTTTTACCTTTATTATTTAATCTATAACCTATGGAGATCAATACGGAAGATCAATTCACGAACGACATCGCGCCTCAAAAAAGATCCAATTTATTAACTGCAACATGCATTCTTACTTGGATCTGTTGTGCATTCATGTTTCTAAGCACCGTGGCCGGAATTTTTACGAATACACCGGAAAAGCAAGCGGAACAAGTGGAACAAATGAGAAAATTCAGTCCGGAAGCTGCCGACAAAATGGAAGCTGCTTTTGCTAATCAGGGCTCAGCAAGTCAGATCGTGAACATGGCTCTTAGTTTAATTGCTTTAGGATTAAGCGCATTAGGTGCTTACCTGATGTGGCAATTAAAAAAGAAAGGATTCTTTGTTTATTTAGCCGGAGAAATACTTCCCTATATTGGTATGTTGTTGGTAGGTCAGGAAGGTATGGCAGCTCTCACTTCAATTGATGCGCCGGGAGTTTCGGGTAGCACAATAGCAATGATCATGATCGTTCTTATGCTGGTATTTGATGCTGTGTTTGCGATCATGTATGCCGTCAATTTAAAATACATGAAGAGTAATTGATCTAAATCTTCATGTCAGACTCCAAATATCCTAAAGGATTATTCTTTCTTGTCTTTACCGAATTCTGGGA
>DAORJH010000131.1:0-6901 GCA_035438925.1 Bacteroidia bacterium
TTCCCCGTTGCCACCTTCCACTGAATGATACACTTCTCCTTTCGGAATGTTCGTCTCACCCATAATGATCTTGAAGTGATAGATCAAAGCTTCCATGTTGTTATACACCTCTTGTTTTGGCGGAAGAAAGAACTCAGGAACGTTCGCGTGGCTTGGTTCATCCTTCGGCATATTCTTTATTGCCTGTCTGATGATCTCCAGTGAATTCCACATTTCATATTGTCTTACCATGAAGCGATCATAGGTATCACCACTGATCCCAACAGGAATATCAAATTTAAAATCCTGATAAGAAGAATAAGGGCTGGCAACTCTCACGTCATAATCAACTCCGGCTGCGCGCAAATTTGGACCTGTGAAACTGTATGCCAATGCTTTTTCGGCAGAGATGGGTCCACAATTCACAGTACGATCCATGAAGATCCTGTTTCTCTCTAAAAGATTGGAAAATTCTGTAAGCGCTTTAGGATAACCGTCAATAAAATCGTTGATCATTTTCCATGTCTCAGGACTCCAGTCTTTTTCAAAACCACCAATTCTTCCAATGTTTGTTGTTAAGCGTGCTCCACAAATACTTTCATAGATATCATAGATCTTTTCTCTCCATTGAAAGATATAAAGAAAACCGGTCATGGCTCCGGTGTCAACCCCAATTACAGAATTACAGATCAAATGGTCGGCGATACGTGCCAATTCCATGATGATCACACGCATGTAATCCACTTTTTTCGGAACCTGAACTTTCAATAATTTTTCAGCAGTCATTTCCCAACCCATGTTATTGATGGGTGATGAACAGTAGTTCAAACGATCTGTGATCGGAGTGATCTGATTATATGGACGACGCTCTGCTAGCTTCTCAAATGCACGGTGAATGTATCCTACTGTTGGAGTAGCCTCATGAATGATCTCTCCGTCCATTTTCAAGATATTCTGAAAAATACCGTGTGTTGCCGGATGCGTTGGTCCCAGATTGAGCGTTGAAAGTTCTTTTTCTTCGCCTTCTGCTACAGGTTCATTATGCTTGTGTTTGCTCATTTTATTTTAATATGTTCTTTACTTTGATGGCTGTTTTTTTAAGAAAGGAATCTTCTTCTTCGTGTATCTTCTGGATCACTTTATGTGTTACATAGGATTTGGAACTTCCTCCGAATCCTTCAAAATGCACCCAGTCGCGTTTATCAACTCCGGTTTTTTTGAACACGCAGATATTTCTTAACTCCTGAGGTACATGTGTAAAATCTTTTCTGTTCTTTTTGATGTAATTCACAAGGTAGGTGGTGCTTCTCATCCATGTGTCGTGTAAAACAATGAACCCATTGTTCTCGATCAGCAAAGAAGCGTAATAAAAATCAACGAACTGTCCGTCGAATTTATGGTCGCCGTCAATAAAAATAAAATCAAATGTTCTTTTTTCACTTAGTAGTTTAGGGAGTACGCAGTGAGAATAATCGGCATAAAATTCAAGGTATGATTTCAATCCGAGTTTTTCGATGTTCTTCAATCCGTAATTTTCATAATTGGCCTGAAAGGGATCGATGCCAACATGCAATGACTGAGAAGCTGTGATGATGGAAGCTGCAGAAAGTCCAAGACCAAATCCTGTCTCCAGTGTCTTTTTAAATTTATTTTGTTTGATAAGGTTGTGAAGATATTCCCCTTCAGAGAATTTCACTGCTGAGGATTTAATATTCTCAGGTAATTCGATGTTCTTTTTAATATCTTCAATTCCTATCATCCCTTATCTTCCGAACATTTTATCACTTTTATCATCTCTTGTTTGATCTTCCAATGGAAACTCTTTTCTCAATGGGAAAATGTCCATTTCATCAACATTGAGAATTCTTTTGAGGTTTGGATGTCCTTTGAATCGGACTCCGTAAAAGTCGAAGGTTTCTCTCTCCATCCAGTTAGCTCCTGCCCAAAGATCCGTTGCAGTTGGGATCTCCGGTTTATCTATTGAGAAAAATGTTTTGATCCTTACACGACGGTTCTTCTGAAGATCATGCAGGTGATAAATCACACCCAGGTGTTTTTCATCAGCTGTCTGCATTCCTGTCAAGTCTGTCAGAAAAATAAAATTCATTTCAGGATCATGCCTCAAAAAAGATAGTACTTCATGAACCTGTTCTTTTTTCACTGTGATTGCAGGAAAATCGTAAAGCAATTCACTCAGCTCTATCGCTCCTGGAATTCGCTCGTTGATCTTCTCACTTATTTTATTTAATATTTCCTGACTCATGCTTCTTGAATTAATTTTCTTTGAAAGTGTTATTCCATTCCATAACTATTCAGCAACTTCTTGTACTCATCTGAGTGACGTCGACGGAAAGATTCATTCTTTGCAAGTTCCTGTATTTTCATCAACCCTTCAATGATCTGTTCAGGGCGAGGAGGGCATCCCGGAACATAAACATCTACCGGAATGATACGATCGATTCCTTGCAGAACACTGTACGTATCAAAAATACCACCACTGCTTGCACAGGCACCTACAGAAAGCACCCATTTTGGTTCAGCCATCTGTTCATAGATCTGTCTTAATGTTGGTCCCATTTTTTTTGCTATCGTTCCCATCACCATCAACAGATCTGCTTGTCTTGGTGAAAAACTCAAACGCTCTGCACCAAAACGACCAAGATCATAATCTGAGGCCATGGTTGCCATGAATTCGATACCACAGCAGGAAGTCGCAAAAGGCAATGGCCATAATGAATTCGCTCTTGCCAAACCGATCACATCTTCCAGTTTAGATGCGAAAAAACCGGGTCCTTCAAGACCATCCGGACTTTTTGCCATCTCCAACTTCGTACGTTTTATAATTTCTTTTCCCATTTTTATTTTTAATTTTTTGATGCCGAGATTTACAAGTGAACAACTAGAGAGATTCGTGATCGTCTTCTGTTTATTCCTCCCATTTAATCGCCTTTTTCGAAAGCATATAATAGAAACCAACTAAAAGCAGAGCAATGAAACTGAAAACTTCAATTACTCCCGTCATTCCCAGCTCTTTGTAATTCACAGCCCAAGGATACATAAAGATCACTTCCACATCAAAAAGTACGAAGAGGATGGCTACAAGAAAATATTTGATGGCGAAAGGCACACGGGCGTTACCCTGTGCTTCAATACCACACTCAAATGAATCCAGTTTGATCTTTGTCTTGCGTTTTGGTCCTAGTAAATGCGTGGCCACCATGGTAGTAGCCACAAAACCAATGGCTACGAGAAACATGAGGACAACCGGAAGATAATCAAGGGGTGTAGAAGTTGTCATACAGACGTAATTTAGACTGTAAGATTAACGATTTTTATAGAAATCGTCAAATAAAATCTACTGATTTTATACCCTTTTACTGCTTAACAAACTTGCTTGTATTTTTGTTTTTTCCTATTATCAAATCAAGTGTATAAATACCCGGTGAAAGTGATTGGATATTGATCATACTTGCGTGATTTTGATCAAGTTTTATCTCGGATTTTTGCACAAGTTGGCCGAGGTTATTGTAGATCCGGTATTGAATTTCCACCTGATCAGCCTTTGTAAATCTAAGATTCAGTTGATCTTTTGCAGGATTAGGTCCGATACTCAAACCATTCATCACATTCATCTCATTAAGACCAAGAGACAGGATCTGATATCCATCGGAAAAAGCCTCGCAAACTCCGTTATTCACTCTAACCATGTACCAACCAATTTGGGTTGGCGTAATGGAGAAGTTTGTTTCTGCAGGCAAGATGTTTCCATCCAGATACCATTGATAAGAAGTGCCAACCACCGTCGTTGTTAAATAAGAGCCCATATTGATGATGGTTGGGGTGATTGGAGGTGTATCAACAAACAAAGTATAATTCCCTGCTGTGCTGCAGGCTCCCAAGGAGGCAGTAAAAGAATAGACAGTTGTGATTGTATTGCTTACGAAAAGAAGGTAACCCTGAGCGCCGGTAGACCAGTTCACTACATTCCCATTCGTGTTCACCTGAAGGTTCGTAGAACTTCCCTGACAGATCTGTTTTGGCACAGTAGAAACCGTAGGTTGAGTAACAACTGAAATTGTGCTTACATAAGGAGTACTTGTTCCATTTCCATTGGCGGCAAGCAATGTGACTGTATAGATTCCAGCAGCAGTATAAGTCACGCTTGGATTTTGCAAATTAGATGTTGCCGGACTTCCACCCGGGAAAGACCAGTTCCAGGATGTTGGGTTATTGGAGGAAAGGTCAGTGAACTGAATCGGCGTGCTGATACAAGCCGGACTAAAAAGAGAACCCCAGGTTGCTACAGGAGCAAAACCTGGATTTGAATACTGATTAGTTTCCCATACTCCGCGCGCATACGTTGCCGCTCTCAATTTACCTGTTGGGTAATACATTTCTAATTCATTCACAACAATATTCGGTAAGCCTGAATTATAAGCGATCCATGATCCCATACTGGCTTCTCTATAAAACACCCCTACATCAGTACCCACATAAAGAACCTGAGGTGAGTTATTTTTATATAAAATACAGTTCACGGGAATATTAGGTAAACCGGTAGAGTAATTGGTCCAGCTAATTCCGCCATTTGTTGATTTATACACTTTTGTATTGGAAGAATAACCTGAAAGCGTAACATAAATATTATTCGGATCGGTATTACTGATGGCAAGATCGGTGATGGCAGCTGAGTTGGTTGGAATTGCACCCGTAACATTTATCCAGGTAGCACCGTCATTGATAGATTTATAAACAGCGCCGGATGTGATTGCATAGATGATATTTGTATTGGATGGAGCAACCCTTATTTCTTCAATATTACCACCGCCAAAATTACTGATCTGGGTCCAGTTTCCTCCTGTACTTCTAAATACATTCTGATAACCCGCATAATACATGTTGGCGTTCACGGGATTCTGAACAATAGGAGCTAGCCATGGACCGGTTCCAGATAATCCAGCTGTGTAAGTAGAAAATGATCCCCCTCCGTTCGTTGATCGAACAAAGTTTCCATATTGAGTAGAAGCAATCATATTGTTGTTGTTTGCCCATGATATGATACAATCCATACCGTCTCCCCCATATACCTGAGACCAGGCTAAACCATTCAATAAGTTAGTCCCGTTATCCTGATGGCCGGTAATGATCAAAGATGCATTAGAAGCAGATTGTCCCATTTTATAGATCTGCGCCACATTCATATTTCCATTAATCGTAGACCAGTTTGTTCCACTGTTGGTTGTGCGCGAAATCCCTCCATCGTGTCCCATGAAGCATGTAGTACCTGATGCATATTTGACATAATGAAGATCCGCATGTACAAATGGTTTTCCACCACCACCTGTCCAATGGGAATTCAAGGTCCAGCTTGTTCCACCATTGGTAGATTTCCAGGAATTGACACCACCTGCAATGATCTCATTTGAGTTTGTTGGTGAAGCATCAATTGCGATATCATACCAGCCCTGACCACCGGCGCCAGAACCGTTGGTGCTCCAGTCAAAAATATTCGGAGTAGAGCTTCGTAATGTCCATGTATTTCCGATATCTGTCGATCTGTATAATCCACCAAAGCCATTGTTTGGTGCGCTCACAAGAATATAAACCAAACTTGTATTATTAGGTGTTACAGCTAAAGATAAACGATTTGAATTAAGCGGATTTGCAACTGTGATCCCTGTATAAGTCACACCACTATTCGTTGATTTATAATAAGCATTGTTGGTTACAGCATAAACAACCGTTGGATCATTTGGACGAAATTCAGCATCCATAAAATTACCGGCAAGGGTCATTGACCAGGTTACAGAAGCATCAGTAGAACGGAACATTCCAATGGAAGTAGCAGCGATCAGGTTATTCGGATTCACCTGATCGACCAACAAACGATAAACGCGAACTTGCTGAACGGTTGGCCAGCTCAATCCTGTGGTATTCCACGTGTTTCCTCCGTCAAGCGACTTATAAATTCCGGTTGAATGTGTGTCGCCTGCATCTCTATCACCGGTAGAAATGTAAATTATATTAGGTGATGCTGTTACTTGTGCAATATCGGAAACACCGCATGAACCCAAATTATCTGTCGTTGTGGTATAGGTAACCCCTCCATCCGTTGTTCGCCAAAAACCACCTGCCGCTGCTCCAGCGTAAAATGTATTAGTACCGGCTGGGTGAACTAAAATTGTTTGAATTCTACCGGAACCGGCCTGCGCCCCACCCGGCGAACCATAGGGGCCAAGTGGTGTCCAGTTAGCAACAGTTGAAGTGACCTGAGAAGAAGGAGCCACTTGTTTGTTCTGAGAATTTTCAATTAGATATTCTTTGTAGATCTCATAAGCCAGATTTCTGGAGGCAAATTTCATATCTCCACTTGGATAAACACGAGGAGCAACGAACCATTGCCATCGCCTGAATGCATTGTAACCATGACCTCTTTCGTAAGGACGATCCTTCCAATATTCATCAAATTCCTTTACAATATCATAGTAATTGGCATTGGGATCCCTCATCATTTCTGTCCATTTTTGAGCCTTCACTGAAAGTATCAGGGAACAAAGTATCACAAGAGATAATATCTTTTTTTTCATAGTAGTCATCTAGAGTTTATTCGAATAATTATTTCAAAAATCTGCATTTAACAGACTTAAGCAATAAATATACTGCATTATTGATCAAAAATAGACTCCGTTCAACACATTATTTGGCTATTTTAGATAGAATACATACCTTCGTGGTCTAAATTTAAGAAAATGAGTTCACTGTTTATTTTAGGTCTTTTAGGTGGTTTAGGTGCGCCGGAAATTATAATTATTCTTGTAATTATTCTTTTAATGTTTGGTGGAAAAAAGATCCCTGAATTAATGAAAGGTTTGGGCAGAGGGGTGAAAGAATTCAAGGATGCAAGCAAGGGGGAAAGCAGCGA
>DAORJH010000132.1:0-6900 GCA_035438925.1 Bacteroidia bacterium
CATATCGGTTCGACCCCGATTTCGGGTACTAAGCTCTTCAGAAATGAAGGGCTTTTTTATTTGGAGGCAACAATATCATATCGGTTCTCCCGATAGCTATCGGGACCGATTTCGGGTACTAAGCTCTTCAGAAATGAAGGGCTTTTTTATTTGGAGGTAGGAATATCACATCGGTTCTCCCGATAGCTATCGGGACCCAAAATCAGAAAAGTTGCAACCAAAAGGTATTGAGACTATTTTTAGAGCCATACCTCCCTTTTTTTTACCTTAATCCCGTAAAATTCACTATATTTGCCCTCCCAAAAAAATGGAAACACAAGTACGTTTATTTTCCGGTATCGCTTCAGAAGGTCTTGCAACAAAAATAGCAGATGCTTACGGACAACCTTTGGGTAAATTATCACATTACCGTTTCAGTGACGGAGAACTTCAGGTTTCATACGAAGAGAGTATACGTGGACAAAGTGTATTCGTTATTCAAAGCACAATGCCCCCTGCAGATAACCTGATGGAAATGCTCTTGCTCATTGATGCTGCAAAGCGTGCCAGTGCAAGACACATTGTTGCTGTACTTCCTTATTTTGGATATGCCCGTCAAGATCGTAAAGATCAGCCCCGTGTTGCTATTGGTGCTAAATTGGTCGCAGATATGCTTGCGGTTGCCGGTGCGACACGTGTGATGACAATGGATCTTCACGCCGATCAGATACAAGGATTCTTTGATGTGCCGGTAGATCATTTGTATGCTTCCACTATATTCCTTCCTTATATCAAAGCATTGAATCTTCCCAATCTGACGATCGCAGCTCCTGATATGGGTGGAAGTAAAAGAGCAAATACTTATGCGAAACATTTGAAGGCCGATATCGTGATCTGTTACAAGCAGCGCGCTAAGGCCAATGTGGTAGAAAGCATGACTGCCATTGGAGAAATTGAAGGAAGAAATATTGTTCTGGTGGATGATCTGGTAGATACCGGAGGAACACTTTGCAAGGCTGCGGATATGATGATGGAAAGAGGTGCATTAAGCGTAAGAGCAGTTTGTACTCATCCTGTGCTTTCCGGTAAGGCCTATGAGAATATTGAAAAATCGAAACTTGCTGAATTGATCGTGACTGATACAATCCCTTTAAGTCAGGCAAGCAAAAAAATAAAAGTAATAAGTGTTGCTGATCTGTTCGCAAAAGTGATCCGAAGTGTTCATACTTACGAATCGATCAGCGGAAATTTTATACAATAATCCCGTACTAATTAAATAAAATGAAAGAGAGATTGGACGGGCAATTTCGAATTCATAAAATCAGGTTTCTCACTTTAACCCTGAGCTAAGACGAAGGAAAGAGAGAGGAACCAAAATAAAAAAATAAAAAAATGAAAACAGTATCTTTGAGCGGTTCGCCAAGAGCGAACGTAGGGAAAACGGATGCTAATGCTTTAAGAGCAAAAGGTCATGTTCCATGTGTAATCTATGGAAATGGAATTCAAACCCATTTCAGCGCTGATGAGCGTGCATTCAAGAACATCATTTTCAATCCTGAAACTAATCTGGTTGAAGTGGAAGTTGACGGAAAAAAATACAGAACAATTCTACAGGAAGCACAATACCATAAGATCAATGACAGATTGATCCATGCTGATTTTTTACTTGTATCTGATGATAAACCGGTAACCGTTTCATTACCTGTGAAAACAAAAGGTCAGGCGATCGGTGTAAAAGACGGTGGACGCTTAGTGCTAAAGATGCGTAAAGTAAAAGTAAGAGGTCTTGTTTCCAAATTGCCAGAATTCATTGAGTTGAATATTGAGCAATTGGCGATTGGAAAATCGATCGCTGCCGGTGACATCAAGATCGACGGTATCACTGTTCTTCATCCTTCTAATATTTCAATTGTGAGTGTTCAGACACAGCGTGCTGCTGTTGAAGAAGTGGCTGCAACTCCTGCTGCTACGGCTACTGCAACTCCAGCTGCTACAGCTGCTGCTCCTGCGAAACCGGAAGCTAAGAAATAATCATTCTTCTATAATTGAAAAATCCCTGTCAATTGACAGGGATTTTTTTTTGAACTTATTTTTCGAAGAGATGACTGCTCTCAACTTTGCAGATCTGCGAGAGATAACGTGCGTACCATTGTTCTGCTTTGGATTTGGCCATCAGGTGTGTTGAATTTATTCTCCATCGATGGATGGCATCCATGCTTTCCCAATAGCTGATGAAAATTCCCGTCTTACCGTTATTCACACTTTCGTATCCGAGAAAACCATTTTGCTCTTGAGCGAGTTGCATGGTCGTTTCATCCATTTCCTTGTATCCTTCTGTATCATCGCTTTTTGTACTGCTGAAGATCACAGCATAAAAGTCCTTTTGCGGCAAGGGTTTCTGAAATGGCATTGTGAAACTTACTCTTAACCTTTTGTTTTTTCAAAATCCTTCATCACATCCACCAAAACCTGTACGCTTTCAATTGGTAATGCATTGTAAAGAGAAGCTCTGTATCCTCCAACATCTCTGTGTCCGCGTATTCCACTGATCCCTGCGTCCTTCCAGACTTTATCGAATTCAGCTTCCAGTTCAGGTTTATTCATTAGGAAGCAAAGGTTCATATTACTTCTGTCTGCTTTCTCCACTGTTCCATAGAACATTGAATTTCTGTCGATCTCATTGTAGAGAAGATCTGCTTTTTGCTGATTGATCTTTTCAATCCAGGCAATTCCACCATTCTTTTTCAACCAGCGCATAGTAAGTAAGCTTACATAAACCGGGAAAACAGGAGGCGTATTGTACATACTTCCGGCTTTGATGTGAACAGAGTAATCTAACATGGAAAGCATTTTTCTTCCGGTCTTACCAAGTGCATCTTTCTTCACCATCACCATGGTGCATCCTGCCGGACCCATGTTCTTTTGAGCTCCGGCATAGATCAAAGTAAAATCTTTCGCATTTACTTTTCTGCTGAAGATATCTGAACTCATATCACAGATCAACGGGATAGGAGACTTCGGGAATTCTTTTATTTGTGTTCCGTAAATGGTATTGTTGCTGGTGAGATGCAGGTAATCTGCATCTGCAGGAATGTTATATCCTTTAGGGATGTAAGTGAATTTTTTATCTTCGCTTGATGCGATCACATTCGTGTTGCCAATGATCTTGGCTTCTTTGATCGCTTTGGATGCCCACACACCTGTATTGACATAAGCAGCAGTTCCATTCTCTCTTAAAAAGTTGTAAGGAACCATGGCGAACTGAAGACTTGCCCCACCTCCCAAATAAACCACTTCATATTCATCACCCACTTCGAAAAGTTCTTTCACAATGGCTCTGGCTTCTTCCATTACCGCATCGTAATTCTTGCTTCTGTGAGAGATCTCAAGTAAAGAAAGATTTAGATTGTCAAAATTGATACAAGCTTCTGCTGCCTGCTTTAAAACTTCTTCCGGTAAAATTCCGGGACCTGCACTGAAATTGTGAACTTTTGCCATGATTGTACGTGTATTAAATTTTGTATAAAATTAGTGATTTGTTCAGTACTTCATCGGAGTCGGAGCAATTTTATTTGAGCGTTGTTTAACGTGATGATAAGTAAGTGGTTATTGTAGTTTTGAACTTGATTCACCTCTTTGTAAAGGACCTCGCCTTTTTTATTTATCAGCATCCCGTCTTCCGCTTCGCATAGAAAAATACCGGGAGCTCTGTATTCGATCTTTTCGTCAGACCTGAATAGTTCTTTGCCATGCATATCAATAAGAAGATATTGCTCTTTTAAAGTTACAATGGCTGTGCTGTCAATAAAATCGCTTGCTGTTGTATATTTGAACGGAATGGCAAGATTCAGTTTCTTGTCAAGGTAGCCGAATTTGCTTTTTTTCTTTGCTTTAATAAGACCACAGGAAGGAAAATTCATCTCTTCCAGATCATTTTTTTCGATCTGTACCTTTCCATTCTGATCCACCATTGCTTCATTTTTCTTGATAAGACGGAGCCAATTCCCATTCGAATAAAATTCAGCCGGTTTATCGCGCATATAATCAAAGTTGACAGGGGTAAGAAAGCAACCATTCAAATGAAAGAATCCATACAAGTTATTTTTTATTACGAGATAAATGTCGCGACTACATTTTACGATCTGATCGTATTCTGATTCAAGGATCTTTTTTGATTCGGTATTTATGATGCCATATAGATTGCCTTGCTTGATGATAGCTGCTCCGGTCTCACTGAAGTCGGAGATCCATTCATATTCTGCTTTGAAAACAAGGCCTTGTTTGGAGATAAATCCATATTTCCCTTCGTTCGAATAATAAGCAGCACCATTTTTAAAATCACCTATTTTATCAAATTGCGGCTCGAATAATATTTTCCCGTAGGCATCCATCGCTCCGTATTTTCCCCCCGTGCGCATGATATAAATGTCATCACTTATTTCATTGATCTCTTCAAAGGTCTGTACAGTTTGTCCTTGGCGATTGATGAGTAATCCAACACCGTTCTTCTTCACAGGAGCAAGTCCATTTCGAAAGGAAAAAGCTTCTTCATAATATGAATCGAATGCCCTCGAATTTTCCTTGTTGATATAGAATACAGAATCGTTCTTACTAACTACGGCAAGACCTTCCTGAAAGTCAGTTGCCGTTTCGTATTCGATCTTTAAGCGCAGTTCCCCTTTTTCATTGATGTAACCAAAGAGTTCTTCTTTTTCATAGGGATAAAGCGAGATCTTATTCAGCTCTAACTCTTTCAGAATCGAATTTTTAAATGGAAACCTAGGATATTCGTTCAGGAAACTTTGCAGTTCCTCATTGTTGAATGTATGAACCGAAAGGGAAAAAAGGAGTTTCCAAGCTTCGTTGTACTGAGGAGAATTCGGGAACTCATCAATGAATCTTTTCAGATTTTTCACATCTGAATTCTTTCTACAAAGTTCAAACAGTTTTTCGTACGAAGAGTTGATCATGTTATTGTTGGGATTCCTTTTCAGAAAAGTAAAATACTCTTCAATGGAACTGCCGGATGTCTGCTCTTCAAAAAGCTGACGATCATACTGGAAGCTGGCATCCTTTACTAATTTGCTTTGAGGGTGCGTGATGATGAAGGATCTTGTGCTGTCGCTTTTATTGAAGCGGATGATCTTTTCGTATTCAAGTTCATCCCGTAAATTAAAAGCTTTTTCTAGAAGGGAAGGATTGGCCAGATAGGCAGAATGAAGGAATTTTTCAAGAAGAAGAATATCCGGAGCATCTTCAATTTTGGCATAGATCTTACTGGAAATAGAATCACAGAGTTCACTTAGGGATCCCCGATCAATTGTGAATCCGGAAAAAGTCTGAGTGGATCCATTGTTTAGAAGGTTGAATCCTTGCGTGCAGTATTTCAATGCACTGTCCAGCTGATGAAAGGGATTATCATTCCGGTAATAGATCAATGCTAGTCCGTATCGCGCACAGGGATCATTATATTTCAGTTGTTTGTAGAATAATTCTTTCGCTTTGAAATAGTCGTATATTTTCAGTGCCTCAAACGCTTTAGGTAATTTACCGGAAGCCATTCCATTCTGCAAAGTGAGCAATAGAAAGAAGGAGTATAGAAGATGACGGTTCAAACTTTTTAGCCTCAATAATAACTTATTATTTTGCTCAAAAGTAAATTCATTTCAAGAGAAACTATGGTATATTTGCCAACAATCTATGTTTAGCACCGGTCGTATCATTTTTGTGATTTTTTTTGTGGTCGTTTTTATAGTCGGACTGATTTGGGCTTACAGAAAAGACAGTGTGATTACTAAAATACATTTTAAAAAACCACATTTAATTTTGCTAAGTATTATCATTTTTTTAACAATTCTTTTTCTAATTGTTAAAATGCGCAAATTCCTCTGATTCGTCGATTAAAATTATATCTTTGTACTCGAATTAAAACACTTGATATTTAGAATGAAAAGATCGATTGGAACACTAGTTTTGTGTGTTATTTCACTGAGTTTTTTTGCTGCAACGCTCGTTGTGGAGGGAAAATATCAGAATAAGAATGTATTTGTTCAGAATGCTTATAGCAGTAACGGAGTAGGTTTTTGTGCTCAGGAAATAAAAGTAAATGGTAAGATCACAACAGATGAGACGAACTCAAGCGCTTTCGAAATAAATTTAGCCTCGTTACAGTTGAAATACGGAGAGAATGTTGTGATCGAGATCTTGCATCAAGAAGGTTGTACACCAAAGGTATTGAACTTGGAAGACCTCAAACCAAAACCAACTTTTGAAATTCTTGCACTCAGTATCAATCCTTCTGGTCTTTTGAAATGGACTGCAAAAAATGAAGCAGGTGTTCTTCCTTACGTGATCGAGCAATTCAAATGGAATAAATGGATTCCTATCGGAGAAGTTCCGGGAATTGGAACACCGGAAAGTCACGATTATTCTTTTCAGGTTGCCATGCACAGTGGTGAGAACAAATACCGTTTAAAACAAAAAGGATTAAGTGCACAGGCAAAATATTCTCAGGAAGTTACTGTTCGTTCCGTGATCAACAAACCTTCTTTTGCAATTCCAAAGAATAACAGTGGAATTGATTTCAGCGCAGAAACAGGTTATGAGATCTATGACTCATACGGAATTGTAGTGAAGAAAGGATTCGGTAAAACGGTGAAGATCGATAATCTGACAAAAGGTGGATATTATCTGTGTTACGATAATACCATGACTGAATTCAAGAAATAGTTTTGAGAAGCGTTTTAAATTCGCTTAAGATCATTGCTGTTGCCCCCCAAACTTTAAGATCCTGAACTGCAAAGTAAGGAGCCTGTATTTTTTGCTTGTCCCTTAATGTAATATTACCGGTTCGTACGATGTTTTCATTCGTGAGTTCATTCAGGTAAAGTTTACCAATGTGTTTCACTTCTCTTGGATTTT
>DAORJH010000133.1:0-6887 GCA_035438925.1 Bacteroidia bacterium
TAATTTGAATGGTATTTTTTTATGGGACCTTCCTGAAATTCGTGAGTATTCGATTGAAACTTCATTGATCTATTTTGAAGATCTTTTTCAATTCTTCTCTTTTGTTGTTCCGATCAGCACCAGCGAACGTATCTATACTCCTCCAGATAAAATAAATTCTAAAGAAGTACATGCTAATCCAAGAAAAACGGAAGAGACAAGTGTTAGAATAGACGAATTAAAAAGAGTAGAGGGAGAATTACTCCATTACAAAGATTTTGAAAGCAATGATGATGTGAGACGTATCGTTTGGAAGATCTATGCCAAGAACAAAGAGTTGGTGGTTAGAGTCCCTGAAGTACTGGATCCTTATGCCTCACATATTTTTTTATTTTGTTCTTTTTATAATTCATTTTCTTTTCCGGAAACAGAAGTCATCAATGTTCCTTTTCTCAATTTTTATAAAAGAGCAGCATGGACCGTTTTCGATTCGCTTTCCAAAAAAGGATTTGAGGTGCGTTTCATTCCGGATCAAAGTGCAGGACAATTGAATTCAAATGACAACAAAGAGTTAGTTCGTTACACAATAACATTGAGTAATTGGCAAAGAGAAATGAGTTTGAAAGAACTGGTGAATAGAAGAACAGCAAGCGTTGTTCTTATTTCCTCTTTAAGTGATTCAAATGAATTAAAAGAGCTTGTGGAGGAAATGGGATCGGAAGTGACCTTTCTATTGGTGAAACTCAGTGAATGTATGCATGAAAACAAGATTCGCGAATGGGTGAAATGGATCTTTGTTCAGGAAAATGAAACAGACAAGGGCATATTGAAGGCTGCATGGAATTTATCTCCTTTGCGTCTCAAGATCCTGCAAAATGAAAAAGAACTTGAAAAGATCATTAAGGAACAAGATAGATCCATCGTATTTCAAAGCAACCTAAGTTAAGAATGAAGATAGGAAGGTTTCATAGTTTCAAAAAAACAATAGCTCAGCTGGTTCTTCTGGTAGTGCCGACGATTGTCCTGACCGGTTTTCTGATCTGGAGACTCAATGCGTTTTACTCGATCCTGAACGATGCCTGGTTAAAACAGACGGTTTTTTTCGCATTCGGACTTTTCATCTCCATTGTTTTCTATTCTTTTCGATTCCGGTTTTTAACTACAACAGTACTACTGTTATTGATCAATTTTGGAATTTACAAGGTGCTTGGAAGTATTAGTGCAGGGGAATTTGATGCCTTCTATTTTTCTGTTCAATTTCTCATTTTCAATATTCTATTTACAGGTGGCTGGCTTTGTGGATTTGGATTCAGCAGATCACGGTATTTTACACTATTGTTAAGCTGTGTTTTCTTGCTGATTCAACTTGTGCTGCTAAGTAAGACCAATGATTTTACAGCAGCTGGTTTGATCAATGCATCGGTACCATTGCTTGCTTATACATTTTACATCATTTATACAGCTGAGTTGATCCGTAATATGAATGAAGATGAACCTCGCTTCCTGATCTTCCTTCTCAAACGAATGGCCGGATTCTCCGTTCTTTTACTTTTGATCTTTTTTGTTGTATTCAATTTACTGGGTGGAAAATTTGAGGCAGTTGAGAAAGAATGGGGTGGAGCAAAGAATAATTCAGGTAAGGGGCGAGACGGTGGAGAATCCATGACTGAAAAAGGAAAGGGTGGAGGAGTGAAGAATAAAGATCAATCCAAATTGTCAGGCTCTTTAAGTAAGGATAAGCAACTCATCTTTGTGGCGAGACTGGATAATTATTTTTATGACGGAAGAACGCCCAATCCACTTTATTTCACTTCGCACTATTACACCAAATTCGACACGGCTACTCAAACCTTTGAGATGGATGATAAGGTTCCATACAATGATCTTTTTTCTCCCGATCCTTCTCAAATTCCAATGTATTTCCGTAAGATCGATCAGAATATCATTAAGAATTCACTTGCCACAAAAAGCAGAAAGATCGTCAGCGCTGATATCTATAAAGTACTTCTTTCTCCATCTTCTTTTCTGGCTCCGTCAACAGCATTTTATTGTCAACCTGTTACCGTTCCAAAGGAATACCGAGAGCAATATAAGAGTGCCTACACGGCTAAAATGTGGGTGAGTGAACTCAATAGTGCTTACTTCATTTATAACCCTGCCGGTAATTATCAACTGGAGCGTTTTCAGGAATCCAGGTTTGAGGAATTAAGGAAAGTGAAAAAGATCAAAGGACCTGATCAAAAATTCATGGATTACTACACCTACATGCCGAAAGATGTGGAATACAAAAAGATCACTAAGTTGGCAGATAGCGTAACAGCCACAGCAGAAACACCAATAGATAAAGTAATAGCTATCAGGGATTATTTTTTAAGTAAGGATGAATTCGGTCAGCCTTTGTATGCTTACAGTGATAATCCGGGTATCCCGGGACTGCCCAGTGCAAACAAACTCACTTATTTTCTTTTTGAGAACAGAAAAGGGTACTGTGCCTATTTCGCTGGAGCGACTTTATTCATGTTGCGATCTCTTGGTATTCCTTCACGTGTTGTTGCAGGTTATTCCATCACTGACCGAAGCAGCAAGAATCCGGGATGGTATTGGTTCTATCAGGACCAGGCCCATGCCTGGGTGCAGGTATTCTTTCAAGAATATGGATGGATCGATTTTGACACAACCGTTCCCGATATTAATACACAACAAGCTTCTCAGCCGGATGGTACGCCACCAACAGATATGCCACAGAATTATTTTGTAGCCGACGGTGAATTGGTAGAGGCAGATACAGTAAAAAAGACACTCGTGATAAAAACAAGTACAATCCTTTATCATGACACGGAATTTGTGCATTCAGCTCAGATAGAATTACCCTTAGATGCTTCTATCGCCAATGTTAGTTGTGATACGGGACAGATCAGTTTAGCGAGACTTAAAAAGGGAGATAGATTAACAGCAGTTTCGCATGCAGAGGTGTTGAAATCGATCTACACAGAACCAAAAGATAATTTTCTGTCTGTGATCGATAAATTACCAAAGCCTGTACCAGTTGATGAGATCAAACTCATGAAGAAAGAGGATAAAAAGGAAGATCAAAAGAAAGAAGAAGAAAAAAAGGAGGCCTTTCAATGGCTGAAGTTCATGAAGTATTCCATGTTATTACTCTGTTCGTTTATAATTCTGTTCTTTCTATCTCCCTTGTTCATCTGGTGGTATTTGAATGGGGCAGCAAAACGAGAGAAGAGGGGAGAAGCTTATCGTAAGAACCGTGCCTTTTATTATTATCTGAATCAAATGGGAATAGAGCAAGGAAGTCAGACTCCTTCTGAATTTGCTGAAAAGATCGATAAACAATACGATACGGATCTCAGAAATTTCAGTCTCATCTATCAAAAGATGAAATACGACAAAGGAAATCTGAGCGAAACAGAAAGAGATCAATGTGAACGCTTTTATTTACCTTTCATCAGTAAGATCAGGAATTCATTTACGATATCAAAACGAGCAAAACTCTTTTTAAATATATACCCTACCATTCATTATTTCACACGAACAAAAAACAATTAATATGGAAGACAATTCAATTTCAATCGAAAAAGTTTTGGAGAAGATACAAAGCTTAAGTACCAATATCGAAAAGGTGATAAAAGGAAAAGGTTCGCAGATACGATATGTGTTGACAGCCTTACTCGCAAAAGGACATGTTTTGATGGAAGATAATCCGGGAACCGGAAAGACAGTTATGGCAAAAACGCTTGCAAAAAGTATTTCCGGTCAGGGTGGAAGTGGTGCCAGTTTTAAACGGATACAATTCACGCCGGATCTTTTACCGATGGATCTGATCGGCTCACATATTTTTGATGATGTGAAAAAAGAGTTTGTGTTCAAAAAAGGACCACTGTTCTGTAATTTGCTTTTGGCCGATGAGATCAATCGCGCATCCCCAAAGGTACAATCGGCTTTGCTTGAATGCATGGCTGAAAATCAGATCACGATCGGAGACACTACTTATCCCTTGGAAAAATTGTTCTTCACGATCGCAACGCAGAATCCCATTGAGATGGAGGGAACATATCCTTTGCCTGCGGCACAATTGGATCGATTCTTCATCAAGATCTATTTCGGCTATGTGGATGAAGAAACAGAACTCGAGATCTACCGTGATTACCTGGGTATTCAAAATAATCTGAATACCATTTCACAGGTACTTTCACTGAATGATGTTATTTTTCTGCAAGAGCAAACAGAGAAGGTTTTCATACATGACGAACTGGTAAAAGCAGTAAGGAATATTGTGAGGGAAACACGCAAACATCCGGATATCTCTTTAGGTGCATCCACGCGAAGTGGAATTACCTTTCTGAAGTGTTTAAAGGCATTTGCAATTGTCAACGGAAGATCGTTTGTGACAGAAGATGATCTGCAGATCACGCAGGCGGTAATGGATCATCGTTTGATCTACCGCAATAAGGAAGCGAAGGCAAAGGCACTCGGACAGATCTTAGCAAAAGAGATGGACAGACTGAGAAAATTGAATTTTTCCGTTAATAGCAAAGTTTGAGAAAAAAGTTTAAAATATTCTTATTATTAATTTCAGCTTTCTGGCTTGTTTCTTCTTTTAAAGCTCAGGACCTGACAGCAGCTCGCTATGAGATCGATGCCAAACGCATTGGTGTAGATCCGGCTGAAAAAGATGCTTTGCCAAGAAGCAGGGAGTTCTTGCGACTGGACAGCACCTATTATGTAGGCTGGATGTTTGAAGGTATCTATAAGTTTGAAAGAAGCAGTGATCTGATGGGCTATAGACAGGCCATCACTCCCCTTCGAAAAGCATTGCGCTTATTCGAAAAAGATTTCGGAAATAAGATGAGGAACTTATATTCTTCTTATACTTTCTTTCAGCAGAATTTAAGCCGTTATGATGATTTTTTTGTTCTTGTGAATGCATTGAAATCTTCCTACAACAGCATTGAGATGCCGGATTCAACTATGGCTTTGCTGGATAAGATCGAGTCCTATCACTTTCAGAAAGATTTTTTCACAGTCTACAGCGAACGCTCGTGGATCTATCACCGAAATCGTTTTTATAAACAAAAAGATCATTCCTTCTTAAAGAATAGTGTAGAGGAGAATGAGGTTCTGGCATTTAAAAATTGTTATTTGCAATTGGGTGAGATCAAAAAGAACAAGGCTTTGAATGATGGATGGTATGGTTCTTATCAAAGCAATGAAGATTACATGACGGTGTATCATTATCTTGCGTTATTGCATAACTACAACAGGCAATACGATAGCGCGGAATATTATTACAATATTCTTGCCGAGGGTGGAAGGATCAGCTGGAGTAATTATGCGAATATGATGCATGAGGTTGGAAATTTTTCAGATGCCATCACTTATTACAAAAAACCTCAGTTCAGAAGAAGGTTTTCTTTAGAAGAAGCCGATTACTATCTGCCAATGATGTTGATCTATGGCGGAAGAACCAAAGAAGCCTTGCAGATCTCGTCTCAAAAGATCACGGAAAGTGGATCTACTCCCGGATTTGGCTGGTATACGATAGGGTTGGCTAGAGGGTATTTGTACGATGGACAGATCGACAGTTGTGAATTTTATCTTGATAAAGCGGCAAATTTCAAGGAGCTTCATATTAACACCACCTTAACGCAATCACAATATGAATTCACGATCAATCTACTCCGCATTCAAATGATGGATAAGAAAGCAGCTCTCATTACATTCCTGAATACAGGATGGTGGTATTCTCCATCTGATATTTTTGATCTGATGCTGATCAACGCTCAGAAACTAATGCTGGAATACAATGTTGTGAATGCGCTTGCCAATAATCCTGAAAGAAAACGCATTGTTTATGATCTGTTCTGTGCAGAAACAACAGTCACATATGATGAGTCCATGTATCTGCTCAAAGATTTTTCTCTTCCTTATTTCAGGAAGATGTACACTTATTATAGTTTGAATGACGTAAGAAACAAAGTGAATCGTTACTTCCGTTTCTTTGAAGCTAAATTCCTTTTTGAAGGAGGGGATGAGGAATCAGCTGCTTCCGAATGTAAACTTCTTTTGGAGCAAACACTTCCTTCGGCTATGTCACAGGGGAATGATCCCGATATAGCCGATGTTCCCAATGAGAAACTTTTTTTCGCGCGTTTGTTTGAAATTCTGGCTCGTTCGGACGAGAACAACAGCGCTGTTTATTCAGTAAAAATGTATCGTTCTTTTCCTCAGCTGGTACCTTTCAGTGGTGTTAAAATGCCTTTGTATCTTAGTTACTCTGGTTTGAATGATCAGGTAACAGAGAAGGTTCGTGAACAAATTGAAGATTGCAATATCGAATTTAGCAATGATCCAAATGCAATAAAGGCCAATATTCATTTTGAAAAGAAAAGTGGTTCTTATATGGCAGTTATCAATGTCATTGACGAATTTGGCAATGAAATTGTGAAGGATCAAAAGCTGATCTTCAAAGAAAATATGAATGTGGGTGGTGAATTAGCTCTTAGGTTGTTCGCAAAAGGCGGGGCTTTGAAGTATTGAAGGTGAGGTTTGGACACATTCTCAGTATTATTTTGATTTTATGCCAAAACTCATAAATTTGCGTTATGATTCCCGAGCTTAGAGCACAAGCCAGTAGCGACCGTCCTCAGATCGATTTTAATCTGAAGGATGGTATGTTAAGGATCGTGGGACGTTCCTTACCGGAAGATGCTTATACATTTTACAAGCCTTTTATCGAGTGGTTGAACGACTATATAACTGAGCCTCCACAAATGACGGTGCTTACAATTGATCTGGAATATTTCAATACAGCTTCAGCCAAACAGATCTATAAGATCATAAGTCTTGTAAATGATGTGACCAGAAAAGCGAGCGCCAAAGTAAAATGGCAT
>DAORJH010000134.1:0-5371 GCA_035438925.1 Bacteroidia bacterium
GATCACATCGAAGGAAAACTCTTCACTGATAAAGTAAGTCCTTTTAAACGAAAAATGATCAGTGGAAAGTTGAGTGATATTGCCAGTGGTAAAATAACTGCAGATTATAAAACAAAAGTTTATAGAAAGAAATAAATGAAAACAATTTGCCTTTCTTTTCTGGCAGCAATGCTTTTGATGCTTTCAGCTTGTTCTGATGCAAAGAAGGAGACTTCTCAGAACAAAGACAGTCTGGCTGCTGATGATGCACGTCTTCGTGATCCAAAGAATTATTTCAAAGATTGTAAACGTTTATTTGCAAGTGCGCAGTATATGGACAGCGTTCTCTATACACAAAATGAACTGGATAAAGCCTCTGCAAATAAAGCCATCAAGGCATTTACAGATTATGCTTATTACTGTGCCAATGACAGTTTAAGTCCGATCTTCCTGATCAAAACAGCTCAAGTTGCAATAGCCATCAATAATGTAACGCAAGCAAAGGTCACGCTGGAAAAATGTATACAGGATTATTCCAGATTTGAAGGAATTCCGGCTGCCATGTTTTTACTCGCGCAACTTTACGACGAAAAAGAGCAACTGAATAACGAAGCAGAAGCAAGGAGACTTTATGAAGAGATTGTTGCTAATTATCCAAGCAGTCCAGAAGCCGAAAGTGCAAAAGGAGCGATCAAATTTTTGGGTATGACAGATAAGGAGATCATACGAGAGTTAAAGAAGCAGGAGAAAGAAGCGCCAAAAGTCACCATTCAATGAGCAAAAGGGCTTTGGTCTTGATAGGCGTTTTGGGTGCTTTAGCTGTTGGCTTAGGAGCTTTTGGTGCACACGGACTTAAGAACCAACTCGCAGGAGGTTTGATAACTGTTGATCAGTTAAATGGCTTTGATACCGGGGTAAAATATCAGATGTATCACACTTTGGCCATGCTTGTAGTCTTTCTTCTTTCACAAAAAAAAGAGAATCGTTATTTTAAATTGTCCTGGTATTTTTTTCTTATCGGAATTCTACTCTTCAGTGGTTCACTCTATTTTCTTACAACCCGTAATTTATACAATGCTGATTTTCTAAAAGTGCTGGGTCCGGTTACACCCATCGGTGGATTGTTCTTTCTTTTGGGATGGATCATGTTCATACCGGCAGCCTATTCGAAGGAGAAAGAAGATTAAAAACTTTATTTTGATAGGAGCTTTGTATTATTTTTACCATCTTTACTCAAACAATCATATGAGAAATTCCGTTGTATTAATTTGTTTCCTGTTTCTAGGAATCGTAGGGATCAAAGCGCAGGATAGAAATCTCGCTAAAGAAGCAAAATGTGCAGTTCGTGTCGATTTTTCCAGTCCGGGAAGTGGCATCGATCTTAAAACATATGATGCTATCAAAAAGATCCTGGATGATAACAAATTAAAGTACACAGAAGTTCCTTATGGTAGAGAAGGAGAAACCTATTTTTGCCTTCAAATGACCGAAGTAAAAAAGAAAAGAAAGAAGCAAATTATAAAAGAGTTGAAAAGTACTGCCAAAAACGGTCAATTTACTTCTGTTTCAACTAGTTAAATTCTTTTTTGAGCTCGGTTTTATGTGGAAAAACTGACCGATTCAGCCTTAAATATTCCTTATCTTTGCATTCTAAACCAAAGGCTTTTAAGAATGAATGAAATTGGATTAAGGGCGCAAGATGCCGGCGTAGCCCAACTCGGACTTTCAAATGTGGAAATGGCATACTGGAATCTCCACCCAAGTGAACTTATTGAAGAAACAGTTAGCAGAGGCGAAGGTGTACTTACTGATGTAGGTGCACTCGCAGTTGATACCGGCGAATTTACTGGTCGTTCACCAAAAGATAAATTTGTAGTGTATGATGAGAACACGAAGGACAGTGTTTGGTGGGGTGATGTAAACAACCGTTACGAAGCTGATAAATTTGATGTATTGCATAACCGAATGCTTGCTTATTTTCAAGGCAAGGAAGTTTGGATCCGTGATTCATATGCCTGTGCCGACCCAAAATACAGGATCAACATCAGAGTAGTGACCGAATTGCCTTGGAGCAATTTGTTTGCGAATAATCTTTTTCTTCGTCCAACTACAGAAGAGATTAAGAATTTTAAAAGTGACTGGACAATTTTGTGCGCTCCCGGTTTCAGGGCCGATCCAAAGATCGATGGAACCAGACAACACAATTTTGCCATCATTAATTTTACAAAAAAAATGATTCTTATTGGTGGAACGGGTTATACCGGAGAGATCAAGAAAGGGATCTTTGCTGTATTGAATTACATTCTTCCTCATGAAAAAGGAGTTCTTCCAATGCACTGTTCAGCCAATATAGGTAAGAACGGTGATACTGCCATCTTCTTCGGTTTATCCGGTACAGGTAAAACTACCTTAAGTGCTGATCCGAACCGTAAATTGATAGGGGATGATGAACATGGATGGAGCGATACAGGTGTGTTCAATTTTGAAGGAGGATGTTATGCTAAATGCGTTGATCTTTCTGCAGAAAAAGAGCCTCAGATCTTCAGTGCCATTAAGTTTGGTTCGTTGTTAGAGAATATTAATTTTTACGAAGGAACAACTACTGTAGATTATACCAATATCAGTAAGACTGAAAATACAAGGGTGAGTTATCCGGCAAACTACATCGACAATGCAGTAACACCTGCTGTTGGAGACATGCCTAAGAATATCTTCTTCCTTACTTGTGATGCTTATGGTGTATTGCCTCCAATCTCTAAATTAAGTCCGGCTCAGGCCATGTATCATTTTATCAGTGGGTATACTGCAAAAGTTGCCGGGACAGAAATGGGCATCACTGAACCTACGTTGACTTTCTCTGCCTGTTTTGGAAAAGTATTTTTGCCATTGCATCCAACAAAATATGCTGAATTGCTTGGTCAGAAAATGAAAAAGCACAATGTAAATGTGTGGTTGCTCAATACCGGATGGGTAGGAGGTAAGTTTGGTGTGGGAAGTCGTATTAAATTATCTTATACTCGTGCCCTCATTACGGCTGCATTGAATGGAGAATTCGATAAGGCCGAATTTGGTACCACTCCTTATTTCAAATTGGCATTTCCAAAGGCATGTACCGGAGTTCCTTCAGAGATCCTCGAACCAGCCAATGCCTGGAAAGATAAAGCTGCTTTTAATCAGACAGCACAGAACCTTGCCGCTTCCTTCATTAAGAATTTCGAGCAATACGCTTCAGCAGCCAATGCCGAGATCATGGCGGCATCTCCTAAAGTAGAAGTAACAGCTTAATCAGAATATAATTTTAATTGGAGAAAACCCTGTTCAGAAGAACAGGGTTTTTTATTAGGATGAAAATTTGTTTTGACTGGTTCATTTTTGATTCGACCTTAAATTGAAAATGTGAATTATCCATTTAAATTCTTAGTTTTTCTTTAATCATCAAAAACGCTAATATTAAAATTAACATTTTGCAAGTTGAATTGAATGTAATTATTGCAATTATGTCCTTTTGAAGTTGCTCGTACCTTACGAACGCTGCTGTTCAAGTTCAAATTATTTTGTATATTTATATGAATGAGAAGAAAGTTCCTACTTCTATTTTTGATATCGTTTGTTATGCATTCATTTCTGTTTGCGCAGAAACCGAACGCATTTACTATAAAGATAGATTCCTTAACGATTGAGTTAGGTAAGAAACCGCATGATACACTAAGAGTGAAATTATTAAATCTGTTGGCGCAAACTTTTTCACGTAATGGACAACAGGATAATGCGCTTGAGAAAGCAGTTGATGCATTGGAGTTGGCGAGAAAACGAAATATGGAACCTTCGATCGCGTTTTCCTATTTTCTCATTGGTTCTGCTTATAGGGAGAAGGATATGTATAACGAAGCTATTGAATTTCATGAAAAATCATTGGTGATCCGACAAAAATTAAAAGATACAGTTAGAATAGCAGCATCGTTTCAAGCCATAGGAACCATTTACAAAGCGAAAGGTGAAATGAATAAAGCATTGGAATATCAGAACCTTGCCTTACAGCTGCGCCTCAAACATGGTGACGAATTGGATTTGGCCCGTTCTTATAATGCTATTGGAGGCATTTATTTTGAGCAAGCAGATTACAATAAGTCCTTGGATAAATTCTTACATAGTTTACGGATCTATGAAAAGTACAAGAGTGAAAAAGATGAAGCATCCGTACTAAATAATATTGCCAATATCTATCTTCAACTGTCAGAGGATGAAAAAGCCCTTGAATGTTATCTTAAAGCCTTAGAGATCAATGAACGCTCGGGTAATAAGAAATGGAAAGCAGTAAACCTGTCGAATATTGGAAATATTTATTCACGAAAAAAGGATATGCCTGCAGCTTTAGATGCTTTTAATAAATCAATTAGTATAAGGGAAGAGATCGGGGATAGATCCGGATTAGGAACAACCTATATGAATATATCAATTCTTTATGAAAATAATGACAATTACGAAAAAGCAATAGAATTTGGAGAGAAAGCATTACAGGTTAGATTGGAGATTGACGACAAAATGGGAATCGCCACTTCCTATCGTTCATTAGGACTTGTTCGGGTAAACAAAGGGGATTTTAAAAGAGGCATCGCAGATCTGGAGCATGCCCTTGAATTATGCAAAAGTATGGGTTTGCAGTTCGAGATTAAAACTGTTTATAATAACCTATCCATCGCCTACGAAAAAAAGAAAGATGATAAGAACGCATTAAAGTATTTTAAATTGTATCAATCAATTCAGGATTCACTTTTCAATCAGGACAATCGAAAGAATTTAGCAGAGCTTGATGCACAATACCAAACTGAGAAGAAAGATAATCAGATAAAACTTTTAGAAATTGAAAAGGAAAAGGACCATGCACTTAATGATGCCGAAAGAAAAAAACAAAATATCATTCAACTAGCAGGGGCCTCTATTCTTCTTCTTGTTCTGATTGTTTCCATTGTTATGTTCACTGCCTATAGAAGAAAGAAGCGTGATAACATTGAGATCAAATTGCAAAAAGAGATCATTGAGAACAAAAGTAAGGAAGTGGAAGCAAGTATTACCTATGCTCGTCGTATTCAATCTGCAATACTTCCTTCAGACAATTTTATTTCTAAAGTACTTCCAAGATCCTTTGTTCTGTATCAACCTAAGGATATTGTGAGTGGTGATTTTTACTGGGTTGAAAAGGTTGGTAATAAGCTTTTGATAGCTGTTGTAGATTGTACAGGACACGGTGTTCCAGGTGCAATGGTAAGTGTAGTTGGTAACAATGCCCTCAACAGAACAATAAAAGAATTTAAACTCACCGAACCAGCTTTGATACTTGATAAACTGAATGAACTGGTAGAGGAGACTTTCGAGAAATCGGAAGATGATGTGA
>DAORJH010000134.1:5381-6863 GCA_035438925.1 Bacteroidia bacterium
GGCATGGATCTATCGCTCTGTTCGTTCGATCCGGATACCTTTGAACTGTTATGGGCAGGTGCCAATAATCCTATCTGGATACACAATGCCGAAGGAATGAAAGAGATCAAAGGAGACAAGCAGCCAATTGGTAAATTCATCCATAGAAAACCATTCACATCTCATAAGATCCATCTAAAGAAAGGTGACAGTTTTTACCTCTTCAGTGATGGCTTCGCAGATCAATTCGGTGGACCAAAGGGAAAAAAATTCAAATACAAACAATTGATGAATATTTTAATCGATAGTAAGAATAAAAAGAAGGCTGATCAAAAACAGATCTTGCTTGACGCACTTCAGAGCTGGAAAGGAAATATAGAACAGATCGACGATATTTGTGTTATTGGAGTGGAAGTTTAATGAAATTATCTTTCTTCATAATATTTTCTTTGATTCTGATTTCAACGTTCGCTTTTGCCCAACGTAATGTTGTTCTATTGATTGCCGATGATATCGGTACCGACTATTTTGGATTTTCTGAAGATAAAGTAGATACGGTTGGAGTTCCAAATATAAGATCACTGTTAACAAAAGGAATTCGATTTAAGAATGCAATGGCCAATCCTGTTTGTTCTCCTACGCGTTCCGGAATGCTAACAGGAAGGTATTCTTTCCGTACAGGCGTTGGCTATGTTGTTGGTAGTCCCGGAGCGGGTGAACTCGATACGGCAGAGGTCACCATTCCACGTTTACTTAAGAATTTCAATCCTGCTATTGGCAGAGCTCACATTGGTAAATGGCATTTACAGGGACCCAATCCTTCTACTCATTTACTGTACCCTAATGTGATGGGATGGCAGCATTTTCAAGGTCCTTTCAGTGGGGCTATCAGCAGTTTTACGAATTGGACCAAGATCACCAATGGAATAACATCGACGGTCACTACTTACGCAACAAGTGAGAATGTAAATAATGCAGTTAGCTGGCTGCGTACACAGGGAAATAGTCGTGTATTCTTGTGGCTGGCTTTCAATGCCCCACACACGCCTTTGCATTTGCCACCTTCTTCTTTGCATACATACACCAATTTGCCTGGAACTGTTGCTGATATCAATGCTAATCCTAAATCCTACTTCAAGGCAATGATGCAGGCGCTCGATACTGAGATCGGAAGATTGATCGACTCCTTGAAAGCAATGAATCGTTTCGATAGTACCGATTTTATTTTTATGGGTGATAATGGAAATACACAGCAAACGGCTCAGATCAGTAATTTGTCTCATGCCAAAGGATCTGTTTATCAATACGGGGTTCATGAACCTTTTATCATTTCCGGTCCTTCTGTCGTCAACCCCGGAAGGGTTAGCGATGCCCTGATCAATACAGTAGATGTGTTTGCAACTGTACTCGAATTATTCGGACATGCCAACTGGTCATCACAGATCCCATTGAACAAACCTGTAGATAGTAAAAGTCTTTTGCCTATCATAAAAAGCCAGACAT